>CAMTBF010000150.1 GCA_947068385.1 uncultured Lachnospiraceae bacterium | reverse complement strand
GACTGGAGTTCAGACGTGTGCTCTTCCGATCTTGATTTATTTCACCGAGGAGGTGAAGGATCAGATATTCCGGAAATACCATAATTCCCTGGTAAACGGCGGGCTGCTTTTCATCGGCGCTTCGGAGCAGATCATGAACCATAAGGAAATCGGCTTTTTCAGAAAGAATGCCTTCTTTTATCAGAAAGTATCTTGAATTACACTTACACAGAAACGGCAGCGGGAGAAGAGATTTTCCCGCTGCCGTTTCGCCTTGAGCGCCCTGGGCGGAGGATCAATAGCTGGAGGCCATCATGCTCAGCACATGGCTGGCATAGACGGAGAATGCCTGGCGGTCCTTCTTCAGCTCCTCCGTCAGCTCGAAGAAGAGCTCCCGGCTCTTGTAGTCGCGCTTGAAAAAGGGCGAGAACACGAAATCCCACTGGGGCAGGTAGCTGGACACCTTGCGGGTGTAGCAATTGGCGGCGGAAGCCTGCAGCCGGTAGGCCCTGTCCACGAAGCCGGCCACGGATTTGTGGAGCGCCACGTCCTCCGTGGGAAGGTAATAATAGTCCTGGTAATTGGAATAGAAATATTTCAGCTCCTCCTCGAAGATCGGAATCTTCAGGGAGCATTCCGTGCCATCCCCCCGGAAATAGCAGCCCCCCACGTTTGCGGACACGGGTCTGGGCAGGGGCGTCTCCGGCTGGAAGAGGATGACCAGCTCCTTGCGCCTGTTGCCGTTCACGTCCTTATAGGAATTGGCCTGGACCCGGCGGGCCTTCACCGGCTGGTTGAACAGGTCGTAATAGGCCAGCATGCTCAGGATCTCCAGCATCCCCTTCAGATCGTCCGCGTTGTGCAGGAGCAGCGCGTTTTCCGAGAATTCGGAGGGGTTCTTGATATAGTCGTGGTAGATGCCGATCAGCTCGCTGCCGGAGAACACATCCTTCCGCGCCACCTCCAGAAACTGCTCGAAGGTCTTCTGCTTGCAGTTGGGGAGCCGGAGGAAGTATTTGTAGGGCACCACCCGGCGGTAGATGTCGATCCCCTGGAACCTGTCGAAGCTGCAGGGCAGGGCGTGCTGGGCGCATTTCTGCGTGATGAAGGGTAGGTCGAAATTGTTGCCGTTAAAGTGGATCAGATAGCGGTAGGGCCTGGCAAAATCAAAGAAAGCCCTGATCACGTCCACCTCCTGCTCATAGGCCTGTGCCATCCACTGTATGGTGTGCCATTTCCCTCCCAGGAAATAGGCGCAGCCGATGAGGTACAGATAGGAGGATTTGGCGGTAAAGCCGGTGGTCTCGATGTCGAGAAAAAGCACGCGCTCCAGGGGCGCGAGCCTGTCCAGCGGATAAGTTATCGTAAAGTTCTCCAATGTCTCCTCAGATATTCTCATGACAGCCTCCGTCCGGAACCCTTGAACGGTTCCTAATCTTTCCATGTATATAATATCACATTTTTAAAAATTCCAGTAGTATTTTCCGAAAAAAAATAGTATATTTAAAGTATCTATAAAAATATAGAGGCAAGATTTTGAGAAAGGACTTAAGATAACATGGCGAAGTTGACATTTGTGGGAGGCATACATCCCTACGACGGAAAGGATCTGTCCAAGGACAGGCCGATAGCGGATGTCCTGCCGGGGAACGAGCTGGTGTATCCTGTGTCGCAGCATATCGGGGCTCCGGCCAAACCGATCGTGGCGAAAGGGGACAGGGTGCTCATGGGGCAGAAGATTGCCGAGAGCGGCGGATTCGTCTCCGCGCCTATCTACGCATCCGTCTCCGGCACGGTGAAGGCGCTGGAAGCCAGGCGCGTAGTCACGGGAGACATGGTCATGAGCATCGTGGTGGAGAATGACGGCCAGTATGAGGACGTGGGATTCCGCCCCCGGGAGGACGCGGGGAGCCTGTCCCGCGAGGAGATCGTGGACATCGTAAAGGAGGCCGGCATCGTGGGCATGGGAGGGGCAGGCTTTCCCACCCATGTGAAGCTCTCCCCCAAGGAGCCGGAGAAGATCGACTATGTGATCGCGAACTGCGCGGAGTGCGAGCCCTATCTGACCTCGGACTACCGCAGGATGCTGGAGGAGCCGGAGAAGCTGGTGGGCGGCCTGCGGATCGCCCTGCAGCTCTTTCCCAATGCCACGGGCATCCTGGCGGTGGAGGACAACAAGCCGGACTGCGTCTCCCTGCTCCGGAGCCTGGTGAGGGACGACCCGAAGATCTCCGTGAAAGCCCTGAAGACAAAGTACCCCCAGGGCGGCGAGAGGCAGCTGATCTACGCCACCACGGGCAGGCGGATCAACTCCACCATGCTCCCGGCGGACGTGGGCTGCGTGGTGAACAATGTGGATACCATCGTGGCGGTGTACAGGGCAGTGATGGAGGGGCGGCCCCTGATGGAGAGGATCGTCACCGTCACCGGGGACGCCGTGGCGACGCCGCAGAACTTCCGGGTGAAGATAGGCACCAGCTACAGCCAGGTGCTGGAGGCGGCGGGAGGCTTCAAGGGCACGCCGGAGAAGATCATCTGCGGCGGCCCCATGATGGGATTCGGCATGTTCGACCTGAATGTCCCCACCACCAAGACCTCCACGGCGCTGCTGGCGTTGTCCAAGGATGAGGTGTCGGCCATGGAGCCGGGGCCCTGCATCAACTGCGGACGCTGCGTGGAGGTCTGTCCGGGCAGGGTCATCCCCAGCAGGCTGGCGGATTACGCGGAGCGCTTCGACGAGGAGGCGTTCCTGGCCAATTACGGCATGGAGTGCTGCGAGTGCGGCTGTTGCAGCTTCATCTGCCCGGCCAAGAGGCCTCTGACCCAGCAGATCAAGTCCATGCGCAAGATCCTGCTGGCCAAAAAGAAAAAATAGACAGCTACATAAAACCTAGGAGAAAAACTCATGAGCGAATTGTTCAAAGTATCATCTAATCCTCATATTCGTTCCAAAGTGGCTACCAATGGGCTGATGGCGGCGGTGATCATAGCCCTTATGCCCGCCACAGGCTTTGGAATCTACAACTTCGGGCCAAGGGCCCTGGCGGTGATCGCGGTGACCATCGCCAGCACGATCCTGACGGAATACTTCTTCGGACTCTATAAAGGGAAACTGACGGTGACGGATCTGTCGGCGGTGGTGACGGGGCTGCTGCTGGCCCTGAACCTCCCGGTGACCATCCCCCTGTGGATGGCGGCATTGGGCGGCGTCTTCGCCATTCTGGTGGTGAAGATGCTCTTCGGCGGCCTGGGGCAGAACTTCATGAACCCGGCCCTGGCGGCCAGGTGCTTTATGCTGATCTCCTTCCCCACGGCCATGACGGCCTTTGAATGCGACGCCTACACGGGCGCCACGCCTCTGGCGGCGCTGAAGGCGGGAGAGGCGGTGAACGTGCTGGACATGGTAATCGGGCGCACCCCGGGCACCATCGGCGAGACCTCGGTGATCGCCATTTTGGCGGGGGCATGCATCCTGATCCTGTTGGGAGTCATCGACATTCGGATTCCCGGCAGCTACATAGTGACTTTCGTCCTCTTCGCGGGGATCTTCGGGGGCCACGGCTTCCATCCCGCCTATCTGGCGGCGCAGCTGTCCGGCGGCGGCCTGATGCTGGGCGCGTTCTTCATGGCCACGGACTATGTGACCAGGCCGATCACGATAAAGGGGCAATATGTATACGGCATCGTCCTGGGGCTGCTGACGGGGATCTTCCGGATCTTCGGCCCCGGCGCGGAGGGAGTCTCCTATGCCATCATCCTGGGCAACCTTCTGGTGCCGCTGATCGAGAAATGCACCAGGCCTACTGCCTTCGGATACCAGAAAGGAGGGAGACGTCTTGAAAAATAAGAACGATGTCAGCGTGATGCTGAAAGAGGCGGGGATCCTTTTTGCCATAACCCTGATAGCGGGGCTGGTGCTGGGGCTGGTCAACGAGCTGACCAAGGACCGCATCCGCATCCAGCAGGAGAAGGCCGTGCAGGAGGCCTGCGCGGCAGTGTTCCAGGCGGCGGCCTCCTTCGAGGAGATGGAATATGAGCCGGACCAGGCGCTGAGCCAGGAGCTCGGCGCTGCCGGGGTAAAGATAGGGAGCGTCTACCGGGCCCTTGGCAGCGACGGAAGTCCCCTGGGCGTGGTGGTGGAGTCCACCTCCACCGAAGGCTACGGCGGCAATATCGTGCTGTACCTGGGGGTCACCAATGAGGGCATGCTGAACGATGTCTCCATCCTGGAGATTTCCGAGACGCCGGGGCTGGGGATGCTGGCACCGGAGGAGCTGGTGCCCCAGTTCCATGAGAAGAATGTGGACAGCTTCGCCTATACCAAAACGGGCGCATCGGCTGAAAACGAGATAGACGCCATCGCCGGCGCCACCATAACCACGAAGGCCGTCACCAACGCGGTGAACGGAGGGCTGAAGGCGGCGCAGGCTCTGACGGAGGGAGGTGCCTCGAATGAATAATGCAGGTGAGAGGCTTTACAACGGCCTGGTGAAAGAAAATCCTACCTTTGTGCTGATGCTGGGCATGTGCCCCACATTGGCCGTGACCACCTCGGCCATGAACGGCCTGGGGATGGGTCTTACTACTATGGTAGTATTGGCGCTGAGCAATCTGATCATCTCGCTGCTGCGGGGCATCATCCCGAACCGGGTGCGGATTCCGGCGTTCATCGTCATCATCGCCTCCTTCGTGACGGCGGTGCAATTGCTCCTGCAGGCCTATATCCCGGCCCTGAACAAGTCCCTGGGCGTGTACATACCGCTGATCGTGGTGAACTGCATCATCCTGGGGCGGGCGGAGAGCTACGCCTACTCCAACCCTGCGATCCCCTCCCTGTTCGACGGGATCGGCATGGGGCTGGGCTTCACCTTTGCCCTGACCTGCATCGGCGCGGTGAGGGAGCTTCTGGGGGCCGGTGAGGTCTTCGGCTTCGCGCTGATGCCGGATTCCTTCGTGCCCATCCGCATCTTCGGGCAGGCGCCGGGGGCGTTCTTCGTGCTGGCCGCTTTGGTGGCCCTGCAGAATTACGTCAAGGATGGGCGGAAGAAGGCCGGGAAGAGCTATGAGAAGATCGGCTCCGGGTGCAGCGAGGACTGCATGAACTGTTCCGAGAAGGGCTGCACGAAGCGCTTCTATGACGGGGACGGGACGAGTAAGGCCGCGGGGCCGGAGAAGGAGGAGAGATAAATGGGAATGGAGAACGTAAAAGAGCTGCTTGTCATTTTGATCGGCTCCTCTCTGGTGAGCAATGTGGTGCTCAGCCAGTTCCTGGGGCTGTGCCCCTTCCTGGGCGTGTCCCGCAGGACCAACACGGCGGCGGGCATGGGGGCGGCGGTGATCTTCGTCATCACCCTGGCCAGCGCGGTGGCGGGCGTGATCTACCGGTTCGTGCTGGTGAGGTTCCATGTGGAATACCTGGAGACCATCGTGTTCATTTTGGTCATCGCCGCGCTGGTGCAGTTCGTGGAGATGTTCCTGAAAAAGGCCATGCCCTCGCTCTATGAGGCGCTGGGCGTGTACCTGCCCCTGATCACCACCAACTGCGCGGTGCTGGGCGTGGCGATCACCAATGTGCAGAAGGAGTACGGGATTCTCACCGGCATCGTCAACGGCTTCGCCACGGCGGTGGGCTTCACCATCGCCATCGTGATCCTGGCGGGGATCCGGGAGAAGCTGGAGTACAATGACATCCCCAAGTCCTTTCGGGGCATGCCTACGGTGCTGCTGACGGCAGGGCTGATGGCCATTGCTTTCTGTGGGTTTTCGGGGTTATTATAGGAGGGAGGCAGAAGATGAGCGTGACTGGTATTTTGACCGCCACTGCCGTGGTAGGCGTGGTAGGCATCTTCGTGGGGCTCTTCCTGGGGGCAGCGGGGATCAAGTTCAGAGTAGAGGTAGATGAAAAAGAGGAGGCCGTGCTGGCGGCGCTTCCCGGAAACAACTGCGGAGGTTGCGGCTATGCGGGCTGCAGCGGCCTGGCGGCGGCCATAGCCAAGGGGGAGGCCCCCGTGAACGCCTGCCCCGTGGGCGGGGCCCCCGTGGGGGAGAAGATCGCCGCCATCATGGGCGTGGAGGCAGGGGCCTCTGAGAGAAAGGTGGCCTTCGTGGCCTGCATGGGGGACTGCGACAAGGCCGGACAGGACTATGATTACTACGGGGCCCAGGACTGCCGGATGATGGGCTTCGTGCCCGGCGGCGGGCCCAAATCCTGCAACAGCGGCTGCCTGGGCTACGGCTCCTGCGTGAAGGCCTGCCCGTTTGACGCCATCCACGTAGTGAACGGCGTGGCGGTGGTGGACAAGGAGAAGTGCAAGGCCTGCGGGAAGTGCGTGGAGGCCTGCCCCAAGCACCTGATTTCCCTGATCCCCTATGACGCCAAATATGTGGTGGCCTGCAGCTCTAAGGACAAGGGGCCCGTGACCATGAAGGCCTGCGAGGTGGGCTGCATCGGCTGTGGGCTGTGCGCAAGGAACTGCCCCAGCCAGGCGGTGGAGGTGAAGGACTTCCATGCCACGATCGATCAGGAGAAGTGCACCGGGTGCGGAGCCTGTGCGGAGAAATGCCCCAAGAAGTGCATCCTGCCGAGGACGTGAGCGGCGGGGCCGGGCATGTTCTTGGAGGAAGCCATGTTTTTGAAGAAGAAAGGAGGCGAGGACTGTGAAGATGCCGGAGGATTTTGACGATCGCTCCAGCCTGGCGCCCACGGTGGTGATGTCCATTCTGGCCGTGACCGCTTTTGTGGCGCTGATCCTGGTGGCCATGCTGTTCCTGAACCAGAAGCCGAAGAACAGCGCGGCGCATGGGGGCTCCCAGCAGGCAAATTCCGTGCAGGCAGCACAGGAGGCCGCGTCCCCCGTGATTTTATACCCTGAGACGGACGAGCTGGTGGGCGGAAGCGAGCTGCATCCGGACGACTTCGATTTCTGGGACATGTATCCCGAGGAGACTGCGACGCCGCAGCCCACGGAGGAGCCGGAGGAGACGACAGCGCCGGAGGACGATCCGTCCACGGACGGTAAGCACACGCTGGTGCAGTATGCGGACGGGAAGGAGGAGTGGGTCCTGATCAGCCCCTACCTGCCCAAGCACGACTATGATTTCACGAAGCTGGTGTGCCAGTCGGATCTGATGAAGTATTACGAGAACGGCAAGCAGGTGTCCTACACAGGGGTGGATATCTCCAAGTTCCAGGATTATGTGGATTTCGTGAAGGTGAAGAAGGCCGGGATAGATTTCGTCATGATCCGGCTGGGGGCGAGAGGCTACGGCACGGGACAATTGATCCTGGACGAATATTTCCATGACAACATCAAGCGGGCCACGGACGCAGGCCTGCAGGTGGGGGTCTATTTCTACTCCCAGGCCATCTCCGAGGCCGAGGCCATAGAGGAGGCGAACATGGTGCTGGAGAACCTGGGGGAGTACACCGTCAGCTATCCGGTGGCCTATGACATGGAGCGGGTGGAGAACGACACCGCCAGGACGGACATCCTGACCAGGGACGAGAAGACCACCATAGCGAAGGCCTTCATGGACACCATTGCCGCCGCGGGCTACAAGACCATGCTCTACGGCAACAAGGAATGGTTGATCAAGGGAATCGACATGTCGAAGCTGACGGCCTACGATGTGTGGCTGTCCCAGGCGGCGGACATACCGGACTATCCGTACCGGTTCTCCATGTGGCAGTACAGCTACGAGGGCTTCGTGGACGGCATCACGGGATATGTGGACATGAACATCAGCTTTGTCAATTACGCGGAGAAATAGATTCAGATTCGGCCGGGAGGGCTTTCTTCCCGGCCCTTTCTCAAGTCTTTTTGATAAAAAAGTCTGAAATGT
>CAMTBF010000149.1 GCA_947068385.1 uncultured Lachnospiraceae bacterium | reverse complement strand
ATTATCTCCGAACAGGCTCCTGTGAAGTCCCGGTTCCTTTAAAAGATCACGTCCTGAAAAATCTTCACCGCAGTCACGATTGCGGACTTTCCGGAACCATTTTCACCATAGATGGCTTTCACCCGGTACCTTTCCGGATTGAAGTCTTTGTCAATTGTTTTTTTGTAAAAATTTAGCCGCACTTCCTCTTTGATGCACTTAATCCCGGAAACGCTAATATTCAACAAATAACACATATTCTCCATCTGCCATGCTCCCTTATAATGCTACGCCTGCAGCAGCTTATATTATGCCCTGCTATTCGTAAAAAATTACAAATCGTATCTTTTTAATTTCATTATAACTGTTTTTTTCAAAAAAGCAACCCAGACCTGCAGAGAACAAATCTAAACAGATATTATAGAGATAATTTCCAAAGGGTTGACGCAAGCCTGGTGGTACGCCTATGTGAATATCTCAGTTGTGATGTCTCAGATTTGTTTGAGATACGAGAACGATAATTCTGACACAAAAGGGCACCGAAAACAGTGCCCTCTTTCAGATAGACCAGGCTCTGAAAGCCTTCTGCAACTTTTCCGTCAGCCTATCCGCAACCTGCTGTACGCCGTCCTTATTTCACCCCATGCTCCCGCCTGAACGCCCCGATGGTCGCCTGGCCCTCCTCGGACACCGGCTTGATCCATTTAGCGGAGTACATATGCCGCTGCATGATGAAGTACCGCACGGGCTCGTCCACATAGCACAGGGCGAACACCAGCAGGAAGGGCGCGTGGAACCCGAAATTGGCGGCGTAGACGCAGGGGAGCACCATCAGGTACATGAAGGTGATCTCCATCACCGAGCCGAAAGCCGCGTCCCCGGCGGAGCGGTAGGTGTCGTTCTGGGCCCAGTTGCCCATGCGCAGCACCGCCGCCACGCTGTAGATCAACAGCATCCCCGTGCCGATTCGATAGGACTCGTCGTGAAGCCCCATGGCGTGCAGCAGGGGATTATGTATCCCGATGATCACCAGGCAGGCCGTGCCGATCAGGCCGCTGCACAGATAGATCAGCCGCCAGGCCCGCTGGTACGCCACCTCATGCCGTCCGGCCCCCACCTCTTTCCCCACAAGGACCGTAGCCGCATTGGAGAAGCCGCTGAAGAACGCAATCACCAGCCCCTCCAGGGTCCTAAACACCGCCACGGCGGCGATGGCCTGCTCGCTCTGGTGTCCCAGCACGATGTTAATCATCATGTTGCCCACGCCGATCAGCACCTCATTGCACAGAATCGGGAAACATTTCTGCAGATACCGTCCCACGAAAGGCCGGTCCCACCGAAAATGCCTGCCCACAGCCAGCACAAAGGGAAGCCTCCTTTTCAGCACGAAGAAGAGGATCACCGCCAGGTTCACCACGCCAGCCAGCACCGTTCCCAGCGCAGCACCGGCCGCGCCCATCCTGGGGAACCCCAATTTGCCGAAAATCAGGAGATAATTAAACGTACAATTAGCGATCACGGAAGCGATCCCGCCATACAGAGGAACCTTCACCTGCTCGATAGACCGAAGCAGCGCGCTCATGGCCATGGCCACGATCTGCAGCGGATAGGCAAAGCCCACCACCCGCAGATAGGTGACGCCGATCCGCCGAATCTCCTCCTTGTCCGTGTAGATCGCCATCACGAACTCCGGCGCGGCAAGGGCCAGTCCCGCGAACAGGATGCCCACCGCCATCATGAAGGAAAGGGTCAGCCCATAGGAGCGGGTGATGCCCTCCTCGTCCCCGGCCCCCCAATACTGGGCAAAGAACAGCATCCCCCCGCCCACGAAGCCCCAGTACCCCGCGAACATCAGGCTGGAGAACTGGGCACACAGGCCCACGGCCCCCACGGTCTTCTCCCCCAGGGAGGCCAGCATCATAGTGTCCACCATGCTCCCGGTGGTGGTCAGCAGGTTCTGCAGGGCCACCGGGACGGCTATGATGGCGATATGCTTCAGGAAAAAGGGCCAATCAAAGTTAGTCTTGGTTTTCATAGATATGCTTCCATCTCCCGGTTCACGCTCTCCTCGCAGGAGCGCATGGCCAAGATAGTCTTCTCCAGCAGCTCGTCCAGCGTCCAGCCCAGGCGCTCCGCGCCCTCCTTTATGACCTCCCTGGAGCAGCCCGCGGCGAACCGCTTGTCCTTGAACTTCTTCTTAAGGCTGGATAGCTCCATGTCCATGACGCTCTTGGAGGGGCGCATCCTGGCGGCCGCCCCGATCAGCCCCGTCAGCTCGTCGCAGGCGAACAGAATCTTCTCCATGAGATGCTTCGGCTCCTGGTCGCTGCAGAGGCCATAGCCATGGCTGCAGACGGAATAGATCGTCTCCTCGGATACCCCTGCCTCCCGCAGGAGCTCCGGCGCTTTCACGCAGTGCTGCTCCGGGTAGAGCTCGAAGTCGATGTCGTGCAGCAGGCCTACGATGCCCCAGTATTCCTCGTCCTCCCCGTATCCGTTCTCCCTGGCGAAATACCGCATGGCGCCCTCCACGGTCAGGCCATGCTGGATGTGGAAAGGTTCCTTGTTGTACTTTTTCAGAAGCTCCAGGGCCTCCTGTCTCGTTAGATTGCTGGTCATTTTTATCCTCCTTATCGTATATGCTCCTGGGGATTTTCGTCCTCAAAGTCAAAGACGCACCGCTCAAACGCGTTGATGATATGCGTGTCCATATATTTGTCGTACCGTTTGTGCTTCCTCCCGTAGGACATGTGCACATGGCCGTGGAGGAAATATTTCGGGCGGTATTTCTCCATCAGCGTCCGGAAGACCTGGAAGCCCTGGTGGGGGAGGTCGCGCCCGTCGTTGAGCTGATAGGCCGGGGAATGGGCCACCAGGATGTCGAAGCCCCGCTTCCTGAACAGCTGGAACCAAAGCTTCCTGACACGCCGCTTCATCTCCCTCTCCGTGTATTGATGGGGCCCCGGCTTGTAGCGCATGGAGCCCCCAAGCCCCAGGATGCGCACGCCCTGATAGACGAAAATCTCGTCCTCGATGCAGGTGCAGCCCTCCGGCGGCACCTTTTCGTATTTCTTGTCATGATTGCCGTGCACGTACAGCACGGGCACATTGGAAAGGGTCACCAGGAAAGAAAGGTAGCGCGGATCCAGGTCACCGCAGGAAATGATCAGGTCGATTCCTTCCAGCTTGCTCTTCTCAAAAAAATCCCACAGATATTTGGACTCCTCGTCCGCAATTGCCAAAATCCTCATGCTCCAGTTCCCCTCAGTCCCTTCAGCTTCCGATTTTTAGGAATGGTTCAATTTGCTTTTGAACCATTCCTTACGCCCTGCTGCTTCATGACGGGCTCCGCCTGTTCCTTCAGCTCCTCCTTCTTCGGAATGGAGCCGATGACGTTCTCGGCCAGCCAGTCCATGGTCATGATCTCCTCAGGCAGCATCACCCGGTTCGGGTCGTCCTGCACCACCCCGTCCTGGGAGTACAGGATGCCGGAGAAGGGGTTGAACGCCTCCGCGCTGATGGTGCTCTTGAGCAGCTCCACCAGGCGCGTGGTGCCGATGGGCAGATGCCTGGAGCAGATCACGTCGATGACCCCGGCGGACATGCCCCACCAGTAGTTGATCGCCTTGGTGGTGGACGCGTTGTCATCGTATTTCCATGTGCCGTCCATGATGGTCCGGATCAGCTCCTCGTAGAACTTCCCCCAGTGGTACAGGGGCATGGCCAGGTTCCTGGGATGCCCGCCTTCCACATGGTAGATGCCGAAGAACCGGGACGCCTCCTCCGGGATCACCATGTCCCGCCCCGAGATACAGGCCGAAGCCGTCTCCCGCATCTCCTTCTCCATGTCCGTCTCCTTCATGGAAGACCATACCAGGTAGACCTTGGCCCGGGGATTGATCATCTTCGCCCCCAGAGCGAAGGCGTTGATGTTGGCGATGGAGCCGAAAATAGGGTAATCCGCGATGTAGGTCAGCCGGTTGTTCTCCGCCATGGCCCCGGCGATGGCCCCCATCAGGAACTTCGCCTCGTGCATCCTGGAATAGTATGTGCGGATATAGCGGTGCGATGTATTCAGGGAGCAGTTCAGGATCTTCACGTCCGGGTTCGCGATGGCGGCCTTCACGCTGGCCTGCACGAAAGGCGGCGTGGTGGTGAAGATCAGGTTGCAGCCCGACTGGATGGCGTCCGCTATCAGGCCCTCCACGTTCTCCTCCGTCCCGTTCTCATAGGCCACCGTGCTCACCTCGTCCGGGAAGGTCTGCTCCAGATAGAGCCTGCCCAGCTCATGGGCATAGGTCCATGCGGAGGTCCCCGGCGTCTTCTCATAGATGAAGGCCGCCTTCACCTTGGGCTCGCTCAGCGGAAGCAGCATGCTCAGCAACGGCTTTGTCTTCTTCTCATGGCTGGGCTCCATCTTCAGGTCGATGTCCCCCTGCTCCTGCAGAAGCTCGAACTCCTCCCAGCTCTTTGCGATCAGCTCGTTCAGCTCGTTGGTGGTCTTCTCGTCCACCTCCTCATACCCGTACAGGGTGATGAATGCCAGGAAGGCATCCCCCTGGGTGATAGTGAGCTTGCCGCCGCCCTCCGCGTTGTATTCCGCGCCGAACCTGGTGTAAAGGGCGCTGAACTTCAGGAGCTCATCCTTTGTCCATTCCTCCCCGGGCTCCTTGCCCACGATCTTCTGCAGCTTCGCGAAGCTCCCCTCCCTGGAGAACCAGATATAGTTGATGGGCGCGGCCTGGTAGAAGTCCAGGAATTCGAAGTAGATCCTGTTCTCCTTTTCGTCCGTGCGCTGGGGCACGATGCGGATCACATTGCCCAGGATCGACACCGCGCCGAAATACTTCATGACGCTGACCCGCTTGTTGCCCTCCTCCACGTAGAACCAGTTCATGTACTCATAGACCTTGATGGGATCCTGGATGCCCTCGTTCTTCTGGTATTCGCTAAGGTTCGCCCATTTGGCGGCGAACTCGGAGCTGTCCCGCAGGATGGGCATGAAGTTGCCCGCGAAGGAGCTGCTCCTCCCCACCGTCTTCGTCCCCACGATGCGCTCGATCGGCACCTGTATCGTGCCTAAGGGCACCTCGTGATAATGCCCCTTCTCCGGCATGATATCGTCCAGCACCGCCAGCGTGGGCTTCTCTCCCCGAAGCATCCTGGCCTGATAGTCCTTTTTTCCAGATCTGTATGCTCTTGCATAATCATCTCTTCCCATAATAAAGTATCCTCCAATTCCTTTTTCACACGATTCTCCCTGGAAATCCGGACCATGCCGGATTCCCTGTACCATTATATGAAAAGATGGCCGGAAATGCAAGGAAAAAAGAGAATCCGGCCCTCTGGACTGGATCCTCTCATGGTTGTATGCGATAAAGACAGGAATCCCCTCCCGTGATGCCAAGCCCCTGCCGTCATGGGGATGTCCTGTCCTGCGCACTTAGACTGTCTGGAACTTTCCGATATACACCGGATATGTGGAAGTCCCCTTCATGTCCTTTCCGGCAGTGATGGTGACGTTCTTGTCCATCACAAGGTACTCCACCTGCGCGCCGGCCTCCACCACGGTGTCCTGCATCAGGATGCAGTTCTTCACCTTCGCGCCTTTTGCCACCTTCACGCCACGGAACAGGATGCTGTTCTCCACCTCTCCCTCGATGACGCAGCCGTCAGCCACCATCACGTTCTGCACTTTCGCGCCCTCGATGTACCTGGTGGGATTGTCGTCACGGATCTTCGTGTAGATAGGGCCTCCGGAGAACAGCGCGTCCAGATTGTAGTCGTCCAGGAGCTTCATGTTCTCATCGAAATAACTCTTCATATCGCAGATCCGCGCGATGTACCCTTCATATTTATATGCCTGGACGTTCAGCTTGTCGAGCTGGGGCAGCAGCACGTCCCGCTCGAAGAACTCCTGGCCGCGGACGAAGGCCGTGTTGATCATATCTATCAGCAGCTCCCGCTCCACCACGAACATGTTCATGGAGAAGTTCTGGACGCCCGTGTCCTTGGCATTCACGTAAATCTTCCGGATCCTGCCCTTCTCAAGGCCGAAGGTGTAATAATAGCCCAGGTCATTGGACTGGTTCTTCACCAGGCTCTCCGGGAGCACCTGTTCATTGTAAGCGATGGTCACATCCGCGCCGCTCTCGATGTGGAACCTGATCATATCGCTGAAGTCGATGTTGGCCACGATGTTGGTATCCGTGATGACCACGTACTTCTCCCTCTCGTCCCGCAGGAAGTCCAGGATATTGGCCAATGCGCCCACCCGCCCCGTGTAAGGCTTGGCGCTCTTCTCCATGAAAGGAGGGAAGATATGTAGGCCGCCGTTCTTGCGCACCAGATCCCACTCACGGCCGGAGCCCAGATGATCCATCAGGGAATGGTAATTGTTGTTCACCATCACCGAGATGTTGTCGATGTCACAGTGGCTCATGCTGGACAGGATGAAGTCGATCAGGCGGTAACGGCTGGCAAAGGGGATGGAAGCCATCAAACGCACGTTCACCAGATCCGGGACCAACGCGTCATAGCTGTTGGGGAAAACAATACCGAGTGCACTTGTATTCGAGTTTACCATTCTTCTTCACCGCCTTCCACATTATTCCTTACCATGGCATTGGGGCCCACCTTGGCATTGTCTCCGATGCTCACGCCTGCCCCCACAGTGGCCACGCCGCTCTCGCTCTCCGTAGGCATGGCGCCCACCACGGCATCCTCGCCGATGGTCACGTTCTCCGCCACGATGCAGTGCTTTACCGTAGCCCCCGCTTTGATCACCGTGCCGCCCATCACTACCGCGTCCTCGACCACCGCGCCTTTCTCCACCTTGACGCCCGCGAAGAGGATGGAGTGCTTCACCGTACCATTGATCCTGCAGCCGTCGGTGATCATGGCGTTCTCCACCACGCCGCCCGCGCTGACCTTGTGCCCGGTCATGCCGCTGTTGCGGCTGTAGATCTTCCAGTCCTCATCGAACAGGTTGATGCCGCTGTGCTCGGGATCCAGGATCTCCATGTTGGCCTCCCAGAGGGAAGCGATGGTCCCCACGTCCTTCCAGTAGCCGTTGAAATGGTAGGCGTACATCCTGCGGTTGTCCCGAAGCAGGTTGGGGATGATGTTGTTGCCGAAATCGTTCTCGGAGTTCGGATCCGCCTCGTCCTCCTCCAGGTACTTCTTCAGGATGTCCCAGTTGAAGATATAGATGCCCATGGAAGCCAGGTTGGACTTGGGATTCTTGGGCTTCTCCTGGAATTCCGTGATGCGGTCGTCCTTGTCCGCCACCATCAGGCCTAAGCGGGAAGCCTCCTCCCAGGGCACCTCCATGACGGCCACGCTGAACTCCGCGTTCTTCTCCTTGTGGAACTTTAAGAAGTCGCTGTAGTCCTGCTTGCAGATCTGGTCGCCGGAAAGGATGATGACGTACTGGGGGTCATACCTCTCGATGAAGGAGATGTTCTGGTAGATCGCGTTGGCCGTGCCCTTGTACCAGTCGGAGCCGCTGGCCTTCTGGTAAGGCGGCAGGACATGCACGCCTCCGTAGAGACGGTCCAGATCCCAGGGCTGGCCGTTTCCGATGTACTCGTTCAGGACGAGGGGCTGGTACTGGGTCAGTATGCCAACCGTGTCAATCCCGGAGTTGACACAGTTGGAGAGGGGGAAATCGATGATGCGATATTTCCCGCCAAAAGGAACTGCCGGTTTTGCAAGCTTCTCTGTCAGAGCATACAGACGGGAGCCTTGTCCGCCGGCAAGAAGCATTGCAATCATTTCTTTTGCCATATGATACCCTCCTATATTTACTATTTATTTACTGACAACCTTTAGTCAGTAAAATTATTTTGA
>CAMTBF010000148.1 GCA_947068385.1 uncultured Lachnospiraceae bacterium | reverse complement strand
TAAAGCTGAACGAGCTGTTCATCGCCCTGAAGCGTCTGGACAGCAGCGGCCAGACCAGAAAACAGGGGAAGAACTTGGAATACATCATCAATTACATCTCGGACAATTACCATGGAAAGATCCTGTTCAAGGATCTGGCAAGACAGCTGAACTTCTCCTATGACTATTTCCAGCACTATTTCAAGGAGATCACCGGGCTCTCCCCCCAACAGTTCCTGATCCGCAGACGAATCGAAGCCGCGGAGGGCATGTTGGCGGAGGATGCCTGTAGCTGCACGGAAATCGCCTACCGCTGCGGCTTTTCCAATTCCGCCCAGTTCTCCGCCATCTTTAAGCGGGAGACCGGCCTCTCGCCCCAGCAGTACCGGAAAACGGCACGCGGCGGATGACCAGGCATCATCCGCCGCAAATCCCAGACATCAAAAAATCCTAGACATCAAAATCATCATCCTCCGCCACCGGATAGTCGAAGTCATCGTCCTGCGCCCCGGACGGCAGAGAATAATCCATCACCCGCTTCACATGCTTCTTCGGCAGGGGCAGGGGATTCTCCAGGAACTGTACCTTCCTGTCCGTCCGGGCGTCCTCCTCCACGGCTTCCGCCGGCCGCTTCTGCCCTGGCTGGCCGGATTCCGTCTTCACCGGCTCCGGGCCTCTCCTCGCCGGCTCCGGCCTCCGCCCCTCTTCCGCCCCGTCCCTGGCTTCCATCAGGATCTCCCAGTCCGGCTGCTCCTCCGCCTCCTTCCTCTCCTGCGCCGCAGGCTCCGCGTAAAAGCACTGCCCGAACCCTATGCCGGCCAGCAGGACAAGGGCCAGGTACAGGAAAAAGAATCCCGGCATCTCCTCCGTGAAGATTCCGTAGCAGCCTGCAGCCATGATGCCGCAGACAGCCAGCACCGCCAGCGAGATCCGCTCCCTCCTCCTGTCGAACCAGAAGCTGAAAATGCCCAGCGCCATGATTCCGAACAACAGGCAGCCCTCCGCCATGGAGCCGGATGCGCCCACCCCGGCCGGCAGCCGAAAGCCCGATGGCCGGTACAGGGAAAGCCATGCCCCAGCCACCCTTGGGACAGCCTTCCCGCTGAATCCGGCATCCAGAAGGACGCAGGCGCCAAAGGCCAGCATCGCTCCCGCCGCGCACAGCAGAGCCGCCGCGGCCTTCCGCCCCGGGGACACCGCGTCCTTCCTGCAGCGGAAAATCCCGCCCAGCGCCACCAGCAGCAGCAGGCTTCCCAAGATGTCCACATAGCAGCACAGCGCCGCCATGGCGCCCGCAAAAAAGCCCGCCCACAGATTCAGCCCCTGCGCTTCCCCCTCCTCCCCGGATTTCCCGTGGCCGTACCCCACTGTCATCAGGGATACGGCCACCGTCAGGAGGAAAAAGTACAGCATGTCCGGCGACAGCGCCAGGCTGCTGGCCACCATGTAAGGCGCGCACATGCAGAAGCCCAGCACCACCAGCCCGGCTATGAACCCCGCCAGCCTCCTGACCGCAAGGAACAGAAGGAAGCTGGCGGCGAGCTGCAGCACGATCTGTACCCAGATTCCGGCAGACGCATGATTCCCCAGCAGGCGGAATACGCCGTGCAGGAGCCAGACATAAAAGTAGACGGCACCGTGCACCGACTGGGGGACGCCCTGCCCCTCAGTCACCCTTGCCGCCTCATAGTACGCCGAAGAAGAACCGTCCACGCTGCCGACGCCCTGCAGCCTGAGGAGGAATCCGGCCGCCAGCAGCCCCAATGCGAGCAGCGCCCCCAGCACCTTGAGGTGCACGCCCTTCTCCTCCGCAAAGGACGCCCGGCCCACCGCGAACCGGTGCAGCAAAAAAGCCGCCACCGCCGCCACGGCCACAGACGCCGCCATGATGAGGATTCCCGCATAGCCCTCAAGCCCTGCGGCTTTGCCGGCCTCTGTGGCCAGGGCCAGCAGAGCCGTGCCGGTCATGATCGTATACAGGAACCATATCAGATAACTAATCGCGTTCTTCTTCCAGCTCATCATTCCCTTTCCGATTCTACCGGCCTTCTCCCCTGGTCGATCCGTCCTGTCCGGAGGGAAGCCCCTCCTCGGACAGTATCTTTTCAATATTGTAGCGAGGCCTCTGCTTTACCTCCATGTATATCTTCCCGATGTACAGCCCCACCATGCCTATGGCCAAGAGCTGCAGCCCTCCCAGGAACCAGACGGAGACGATCAGGGAAGTCCACCCTGCCACCACATGCCCGGAAAAATAGGAGAACAGCGCGTAGATCAGCATGATGACCGATATGAAGATGACGAACAGGCCCAGGCTCAGTATCAGGGTGATCGGCTTCACGCTGAAGGACGAGATGCCGTTGAAGGCCAGCGCCAGCATCTTCTTTAGGGGGTATTTGGATTCCCCTGCCGCCCGCTCCTTGCGGTCATAGTACACGCTGTCCGTCCGGTAGCCGATCAGGGGCATCATCCCCCGCAGGAACAGGTTCGTCTCCTTATATTTGGAGAACTCCTCCACCGCCCGCCTGGACATCAGACGGAAATCCGCGTGGTTGTATACGGTCTTCACCCCCATGAGGCGCATCAGCTTATAGAAAGCCTGCGCGGAGGTGCGCTTGAAGAACGTGTCCGTCTTGCGCTCCTTCCTGACTCCGTACACGATGTCGTTTCCGGCATGGAACTTGTCCACCATCTCCTCGATGACGTCCACGTCGTCCTGCAGGTCCGCATCGATGGAAATGGTCACGTCGCTCATGTCCTTGGCGGTGACCAGGCCTGCCGTCAGCGCGAACTGATGCCCCACGTTTCCGGCAAGCTTTACCCCACGCACCCTGACAGGATAAGCGGCATGCTCTTCCTCGATCAGCTCCCATGTGCGGTCCCTGCTGCCGTCGTTCACGAAGAGGATGAAGCTGTCCTTTGCAATCTTCCCCTTCTGAACCAGATCCTCCAGTACGTCCCGCAGCGCTTTGGACGCCAGCTTCAGCACCTCTTCCTCATTATAGCAGGGAACTACGATCGCCAACCTGTCCATATATATCCCTTTCCTCCGGCCTTCCCGTCCGGAACAGCCAAGCTCCTCACGAAGTGCCGTCTTCCTTATTCATCCCAGTTATGGTACACTGCCTGCACGTCGTCGTCATCGTCCAGGAGATCCAGTATCCTCTGCAGGCTCTTCACCGCGCCCTCGTCCGTCAGCGCCACGTAATTCTGGGGAATCATGGTGACCTCGGCGCTCATCATAGGGATTCCCTGATCCTCCAGGGCCTTCCGCACCTCCTCGAAGCCGTCCGGATCCGTCAGCACCTCGAAGCTGTCCTCCTCCTCACCAAAGTCCTCGGCGCCGGCATCCAGCGCGGTCATCATCAGGTCGTCCGCTTCCATCTCGCACTCTTCCTTGTCGATGATAATCTGGCCCTTCTTGTCGAACATGAAGGAGACGCAGCCGGGCGTGCCGATGTTGCCCTGGCCCTTGGTGAAGGCGCTGCGCACATTGGCCGCGGTGCGGTTCTTATTGTCGGTCAGCGCGTCCACGATGATCGCGATGCCGTTAGGCCCGTAGCCCTCATAGGTGACATACTCGTAGTTCACGTTGCCCACGTCTCCGGCGGCCTTCTTGATGCCCCTCTCGATGGTATCATTGGGCATGTTGTTGGCCTTGGCCTTGGCCACCACGGTGGCGAGCTTGAAATTGTTGTTCGGATCCGGGCCGCCCTCCTTCACCGCCACGGCGATCTCCCTGCCGATGATGGTGAATATCTTGCCCTTCGCGGCATCGTTCTTCTCCTTCTTGTGCTTTATGTTGGCGAATTTAGAATGTCCTGACATATATTCTCTCCTTTTATCCTGATTTTATCTTTTATTTGGCCCCTACAAGGCCTTGTACCATCATATCATTTTTCATCGCTTTCTTCAAGCGCTGAATCCTCCTCCGGCAGCCTCCTGACCAGCACGCTCTGGATCATGTTCCGCTCCACGCTGAGGATTTTGAAATTGAAGCCCCCGTAATCCACGTCGAACTCCTCGTCCGGCTCCGGTATCCTGTCCAGCCTGGAGATCAGGAAGCCGTTCAGCGTGTCGAAGTCCTCGTCCTCAAAGGGGATGTCGAACCGTTCCTCCAGCTCCTCCAGGGGCGTCTTTCCCTCGATGACATATTCGTCTTCCCCTTTTTCCTCGATGTGCTCCGTGATCTCATCGTACTCGTCCAGGATATTGCCCACGATCTCCTCCAGGATGTCCTCCATGGCCACCAGCCCGTCCGTCTGGCCGTATTCGTCCACCACGATGACCATCTGCTGCTTCCCGGCCTGCATCTGCCGGAAGAGCTCGTCGATGTTCTTGGTCTGGGGGACGAAGACCGGATCGCGCATCAGATCCTCCAGCTCCTTCAGGGGCTGGCTCAGTTTTCCCGCCCCCTTGTGGAAGCGCATGGCGTCCTTCAGGTGCAGGATCCCGATGATATTGTCGATGTTCTCCTCATAGACCGGATAGCGGCTGTTCTTCCCCTCCATCATGAAGGTGATGGCATCCTCCAGCAGCGTGTCCGCGCTGATGGCGACGATGTTCTTCCTGTGGGTCATGATGTCCTGGGCTTCCTTGTCCCCGAACTCGAAGATATTGGAGATCATCTCCGCCTCGCTGGCCTGGATCAGGCCCTGCTCATGGCCCTCGTTGACCATATGGATGATTTCCTCCTCCGTGACGTCCGCCTCGTCCACGTTGCCCTTTATGCCGAACAGGCGCAGTATCCCGCTGGTGGTCAGATTCACCAGCCCGATGAACGGGGAGAGGAGCTTCGTCACGAAGTATATGGGCGTGACGCAGGCATATGCCCACCTTTCCGGGGCCCTGGCCCCCATCCTCTTGGGCAGCAGGACGCCCAGCGTAAGTGTTATGTACAGGAGCAGGAACGCGGACAGCGCCCACGCCACCGCAACGATGATGCCCGCCGGATCCGCCTCCAGATGCATCTGCCTCTCCGTTAGATACTGCAGGCCTCCTGACAGGCTCTTCCGCAGCAGCCTCAGATGTACCGTGCCGATGAGGATATTGATCAGCGTCGTGATCAGCTGAACGGTATTTTCATACTCCGCAGGATTGCCGATGATAGCCAGCAGCCTGATCGACTTTTTGTCCCGGGAATGCCCCTCTTCCCTGGCCTCCTCGGCCCTCCTTTCAACCTCCTTCTCGTTCAGAGAGTTCACTGCCGCGCCGAAGCCGTAGAAAAACATGTCAATCAAAAGAAATACTCCGTAAAAGATAATACTGGCAGTAGGTCCACCGTCGTCCATTTTAATCCTTTCCTCCAAAAAAGTTTTTTCTCTGTGGTAAAATATACCATTTATCAGCCGGTTCGTCAAGAACCGGGTTGCGTCCGTCAAGAACCGGGTTGCGCCCGTCGCCCTTCTCTATGTATCCAGCTCCAGGCTGACCATCAGGGCCCTGTCCACTCTCCGCATGATTTCGCCGTCCAGGTGGCATACCTTATCCTTCAGTCGCTTCTTGTCGATCGTGCGCAGCTGCTCCAGCAGGACGACGGAATCCTTATCCATGTCGTACACCGCGGAATTCAGCTCGATATGGGTAGGCAGCTTCGCCTTGTTCATCTTAGAGGTGATCGCGGCGCAGATGACCGTAGGGCTGTGCTTGTTGCCCACGTCATTCTGGACGATCAGGACAGGCCTGATCCCTCCCTGCTCCGAACCGATCACCGGCCTCAAATCCGCATAATATACATCTCCTCGTCTCATTCTTCCTCCAAATCCATCCCCGCCCTCTGCGCTGGCGGGAATCAGCACTTCCTGTATTTGTAGGATAGTATTGCCATATTCTGACGGTCTATTCAGACGATTTGGACGATTCTGCCATTTTCCGTATAAATCCTTGGAATCCGTTTCCCCAGGTCACAGAGCAGTTCATAGTGGAACCGCCCGGACAGCTCCCCGAGCTGCTCCGCGTCGATCTCCAGATCCCCGTCACGGCCAAGGAGCACTGCCCTGTCCCCTTCCGCGGCCTCCGGGATGTCCGATACGTCTGCCATGAACTGATCCATGCAGACCCTGCCCAGAATCGGCGCCTTCCTTCCCCGTATCAGGCAGTGGCCCCTGCCTGACAGGCCTCTGGGGTATCCGTCCCCATAGCCCACCGGAATCGTGGCCACCCGCATCCGGCGCTCCGCGGTGAAGGTGCCCCCGTAGCCCACGGCCTCTCCCGGTTCCACCGTCTTGACGAAGACTACGTGGCTGTAGAGGGACAGCGCCGGGCGCAGCCGCACCATGTCCCTTCTCATCTCGTCTGAGGGGTACAGCCCGTACATGGCGATTCCGGCCCGCACCATGTCCATCTGGGCCTGGGGCATCTCCAGGATAGCCGCGCTGTTGGCGCAATGCTTCACCGGGATGTCAAAAGAAAGCTCCCCCTCTATCATATGGAGAAAACCGCGAAAAGTTTCCAACTGTCTTTCGGCATTTTCCTTGTCCGCCTCGTCCGCCCTGGCGAAATGGGTAAAGATCCCCTCGATCTCGATCCCCTCCTCCTCCGAGAGCCTTTTGAGGAAGGAAAGCCCCTCCCTGTCCGGCCGGATGCCGATCCGGTTCATGCCGGTCTCCACCTTGACATGCACCTTCGCCGCCTTCCCCAGCTTCCGGGCAGCCCTGCCCAGCTCTTCTATGGCGTCAGGCCGGAACACCGCCGGCCGGATCTCCTCCCGCACCATCATTTCATAGGAATAGGGAAAGGTATACCCCAGGACCAGCACAGGCTTCCCGATCCCTCCCTGCCGCAGCTCATGGGCCTCCTCCGCCGTGGCCACCGCGAACCCTGCCAGAAAGGGGAGCGGCTCCAGCCTCCGCGCCACGGGCACGCTGCCATGGCCGTAGCCGTCCGCCTTTACCACGGCCAGCATCCCCGTGGCCCCGTCCAGCCCCTCCTTCATGCTCCTCATGTTCTCCTCAATGGCGTCCAGGTCCACCTGCGCCCATACCCGCTGGCAGGAGACAAGCCTTTCGTCCATATCCGCACCTCCCCAATTCAAAACCCGCCGGTCAGGCAGGCAACGGCCTGAGCCATATCCCCTGCCGTGCAGGCATAGGGGCCCATCCGCGCCGCCACAAGGTCTCCCGCCCTGCCATGGACATACGCCCCCACGGCAGCGGCCTCAAAGCCCTCCATCCCCTGGGCCAGCAGCGCCGCTATGATCCCGGTCAGCACGTCCCCGCTCCCCGCCGTGGCCATGCCGCTGTTCCCGTTCAGGTTCACGCAGGTTCCATGCCCCTCCCGGCAGATGAACGTGCGCGCGTCCTTTGCCGCCACCACCGCGTTCAGCCTCGCTGCCAAGGCGCTGCCCGCGGCAGGAAGGTCCCTCTTGCATTCCTGGATGGAGCGGCCCAGGAGCCTTGCCAGCTCCCCCACATGGGGCGTCAGCACGATGGCGCGCCCCTGCCTCCCCTGTTCGGCCAGAAGCTCCCTTAGCCCCGGCTGCTCCGAGAGGAGGTTCAGCCCGTCCGCGTCCACCAGCAGGGGCTTCCCGCCCTGCCGTACCATCCGCTCCAGGCAGCCCAGCGCCTCCCGGCTTTTCCCCAGCCCCGGCCCGACGGCTGCCACGTCCGCCCATTCCAGCCCTGCCTCCAGGTCCTCACAGGTTCCCAGAAGCGCCTCCGGCACGGCCTGCTGCAGGATGATCCGGTTCTCGGGCGGGGTGATGACCTTCACCATGCCCGCCCCCGCCCGGTACGCGGCCCTTGCCGCCAGCACCGCGGCCCCCGCCATGTTCACGCTGCCCGCCGCCAGCAATACTTTTCCGAAGGTGCCTTTGTTCCCTGCGCCGTCGCGCTTCGGCAGGAGGACACGGATGTCCTCATCATAGGCATACATCCCGGGCCTCCTCCCGAAAAAGCTCCTCTCAGAGATGCCGATGTCCGCGACCCTCACTTCCCCGGCGTATTCGCATCCCGGATACAGCGCCAGCCCTCTCTTGCAGAAGCCAAAGGTCACCG
>CAMTBF010000147.1 GCA_947068385.1 uncultured Lachnospiraceae bacterium | reverse complement strand
GATTAAATATGCAGTTGTCAGCGTTCAAAGCAATTGAGTTTCACTGATTCAGGTTACTGTCAATATTTTCCAGCTGTCTTATTTTTAATTTTCTAATTATCTTTCTGTCTGGCTGAGCTCACAGACTTGCGCATTTCCCGCTTTTTGCATGCATCGCCGGCTGAAATACAGCGCCTCCATTTCCAAATAATCCACACAAATGCCAACAGGCTGATCAACTCCGCCACACGCCAGTACCACATTCCCGCATACCAGACATGCAACGTGCCAGAATATCCCTCGGGAAGCAGCACCCTCACTACCTGATTCTCTCCGGCCTGTACCGCAAAACGCTCTCCGGTAGCAGCATCCTGAGCTCTGTATCCCTTGTACAGCAACATGGGAAGTTCCAGCCAGTACTCTCCTTCTCCGGAAATCGTATTCAGCCTGGTAACTGTATCAAGGTCCTTTTTTTCAAAGGATAATATTTCGACGCCATCAGAAGGAACAGCATTGTGGTAGCTGAAATTCTGTTCTGTCCCTTCCGGAAGATATTCTCCACCGTGGATGCCGGAATGCCCCATACCCTCTGCTGTGTATAATCTCAAAACGCCGCTCTTCTTCATCAAAATGTCATTAGTCTGGTATAGAGAAAACACCACCGCTGTTCCACACAATACCACAAAAAAAGTATTTTTCAAAAATCGATCTTTGCAATTTAACATAACTGCTGCTCCCGCACAGGCCACAAAAGTCATACAGACAGCAGGAATAAACGTCAGTCTTGTGGGAAACTGCAGCATGGAAACTATCATACCCGTCACTTTATTCCACGACTGAAGAGCATCCCAGGGAAAATAGCATGTACTGGCAATCAGTGCAAGAACGCCTGTGAAAAAAGCAATTTTTGCAGCCCGATCCTGTTTCCTGTCCTTTCCATCACACATTAAACTACGTACAAGCCAGAATCCTCCCGCTCCCAACAGAGCTGCCATTCCGATACCAATGGGTTCCGTCTCCAAAAGTCCCACTTCATGAAAGCGAGAGGTACTGCCTGCAGCCTGCATCGTATAAAAAATATGTGCCGGGAGAATTCCCCGATTCTGTATCATACTCTCTGAATTTTTTGAAAAAAAGTACCGGCCTGACAACATCATATCCAAAAAGGGAACAAGAAACCAGAGGTTTAACAAAACTGTGCCAGCCACCACCTTGAGCAGTTCGAAAAAGATCCGTCTGCGAAACACTTTCTTTATCAGAATCAGACACAGAAGAATCGCAAAGCCTCCCGCGATCTCACAGGACAGCACATGGGACTGAATCAGTCCGCTGAAGCCGAGCACCAGAATAAGCCAGTTGTATCTGTACTCCTCCTTACCCGTATCATCTGTAAAGATTCGGTAAAAGCCATACACCAGAAGCGGCAGAAAAGTCATCGCCGTATATTCTCCCACCGCACATCTGTTATAAATATTGTAGATCCTGTAGGGTGCCAGCGTATAAAGCATACTGCCGAACATGCCGATGCGGCTATCATGAAAGCATCCTTTAAAACACAGATAAGCGATCAAAGCTGTCGCAAAATTCACTCCGAACACATATGTCCCATAGGATACGGTCATATCAAAGCCGATCAGGCGCATTAGCGCCGGAATGAACAGAAAAGTATCACAGTAAAAAATTGAATTCGCATACCCGTGGCCGTACAGCCACATTCCCTCAATTCTGGCAGGGATAATCCCATTGCTGATACTTTGTGCCAACGCCTCGATCCGCATCAGGTGAAAGAATGTTTCTTCACCTGCAATAATATAATCAACAAACAGCGGAACAGAGGCAAGCACTGTCACTCCCGGAATCCAGAGCCAGATCAGTTTCTGCTCAAAGGATATCGAATACCGTTTCCCATAACAATACAACATGATAAGCGTATTCACAAACAGAGACCCTGCAAGAACCACACATATAAATACCCTGCTGCCTGCATTGGTATATTCCACCTCGATCTCCTTTATGAGAAGAGGTTGTACACCATTATAAGTCACCGTAATCCTCGCACTATCCTCCGATCCGCACACATAAAACTGCCCCGTCTGTTCCTCAATACCGCCATAAATCTTCACTGAGTTAGATAACAGATTGCGAAATTTTCCGGACTCACTCTCAATTCCAAAGCCGGCCTCCACACCTGCCTCCGCCTCCAGCACAATCCGCAGACTGTACACTCCCGGACTCAGACTCCCGGGAGACGCCGTCAGGAAAACACCGTTATAATCATAAGATTCATCTATATAGTATCCCTGTCTTTCTGCCAGATACTCACCTCCATTCACTTGTACCTCCATGTTGCTCTCATCTGCCACAATTCCTTCTTCGGAAAACAGCCCCATTATTCCCGCAATCAGAAGAATAATCTCCAATATCAGCAACAGCCTGAATTTTTTATTATTCCATATTTCAGATTTTTTCCACACGCCTGCTACCCTCTCCTCATCTTCCTATATGCTCGTATTTCCCATAATCCCAAGGTGAAATATCGAGATTTTCCGGCTGGAATCTCTCATCTTTCTCCGGCTCCCCATATTCCACACCATACAGGCTTCTGGGCTCTCCCGTGCTCAAAATATCTCCTGTCAGGTACTGGACTGACAACAATGCGGTCAGGGCAATCACAATGGCGAAAGTGCGGCTCACATCAGAGTTCTCCCACTTCTTCACCTGCCACAGAGCCACACAGGTAAGCAACACAAAACACACCGTTACTACCTGCATCAGCCGCGCCGGCGACTGTAAACTGGCTACCAGACGGAAAAATATACCATTTCTCTTTTGAACATAGTCCCAGGGAAAGCAGTTAGTAGACAAAATTGCAAGAATCGCTCCGGTAATTCCCATACCCTTTCCAAAACAGGCGAGATCTTTTCCATCCTTTTGGTCCCGATATCTTCCCACAAAAACAAGCCACAAATACACCAAAACTCCCACAGTTACCGCAAAACCAGCTCCCAATGGCTGAATCTCTTCCATTCCTGTTCCCGCGGTCCGATAAGAACTCCCATTGATAAAAAACAGCTGCAAGAATATGGAAGGATAAACTCCCCCGCTCTGGATAAGCTCCCCTCGAAAAGCAGCCATGGAAAATGTGCCTTCACGAATCCGCAAAAAAATCAATATAAACAGCCATGCATTGCACACTAAAAACGCCGCCACAGTTTTTAACAGTACTATAAGTACCGGCCTCCGAAAAGTTTTCTTCCACATTACAAGACAAAATAAAACTGTAAAGCCAGCTGTTATCAGAAAACTCAGCAAATAGGCCTGAACGATCAGCGTATATCCCAGTGTCAGCACGATCCAGAGCCGCCTGTATCCCTGGGAATCCCCATCTTCCTGATACACCCGGTATAATCCGTATAAAATGACCGGCAGAAAACAAAGGGCGATTGCCTCGCCCAGATCTCCTCTGCAATACAGGTCATTGAGTCTGTAGGGCGTCCATGTATAGAGCATACTTCCCACAATCCCGATCATCCTGTCCTGAAAAATCCTTTGAAAACAGGCATAAGCGATCCCCGCTGCAGCAAAGTTCAACCCTGACAGCAACAGCTTATATGCAGACTCTGTGGACATCCCCATTCTGATAAGAACAGACGGCAGCACCAGAAAGATATCCTCCATGCGGCCTCTTTCCAACTGCCTCAGATAAAAACTTACATCCACGCCATCGATACAGTAATTTGTCATTAACGGCACAGAAACAACTAACACGATAACTCCTAACGCCAGAATATGCAAATTTTTGATGAAAAATTTTTTTATTTCTATCTCCGTATCCTGTCTCATTGCTCTGCTACCCCCTCCTGCTTTCCGTTTCCTTTTTCCTCAGACAGCCAAACCCGATCAGAAGGCAGTATACGAAAGGATTTTCGCTTATGCAGATCCAACCTGCTGATCTTTTCCTTCAATTCCGATTTTCCCCCTCTCCGTTATCAGCCACACATGCCCATGAATAAAAAATACCGGGAAACCTGATATTATATCAATGTTTCCTGGCATCCTTAGGGTTGGGCTGTTAAAAACAGTCGCAGCTGATAGGGGAATCGAACCCCTGTTTCCGCCGTGAGAGGGCGGCGTCTTAACCGCTTGACCAATCAGCCATATCCGCGACTTCCTATCCTACTTCCTGTCCTTTTTCTTTCTTTCAGATGTCATCGCCTCGGTACTTGATTATATTACTACACCTTTTTGAAAAATGCAAGTGTTTTTTTCAAAATTTTTCAAAATTTTTTGCTGCGGTTTTTATGGGGCTTTTTTGCGGGCGGCCGGTGCTCCCGCGGAGCTTTGGCCGCCCGGCTTTTCATCAGTGGTCTTCGCTATTCTCGCTGCTGCCTTTCGTCATCGCTTCCCGTCATTGGGCAGAACCTGGAACGAGATTTTGACGATGAACAGGTCGGCGTCCGTCTCCCAGGTGAACTTGCCGCCGCAGGCCTCGGTGAAGCTCTGGGCGATGGAAAGCCCTAAGCCGCTGCCGCCGTCGGTGCGGCTGGCGTCCCCCCTGGCAAAGCGCTCGGCGAAGTCCTTTCCCTTTTCCAGCTCCCGGCCGGAGGTGTTCTTCACGCTGGCCACCGCCATAGAGCCGTCCGTGTGCAGGGCCACGTACACCCTGGAGCCCTGGAGGGAGTATTTCAGGGCGTTCTGGAACAGGTTCTGGAAGACGCGGTAGAGGCGCTGGCCGTCCGCCATGATCGTCACGGGCGTGTCCGGGATTTCCGTCCGGAAGACTACATCGCTGTCCCTAATCTGTTCCTCCATGTCCGCCAGGGTCTGGCGCAGGAGCTTGCCGAAGTCCAGCTCCTCCATCTCCATGGGCAGCTCCCCGGAGGCGGCCTTGCTCACGGCGAACACATCCGTGACCATGTTCTTCAGGCGCTGGGACTTCTCGTCCAGGATCCTGATATAATCCTTTACATAATCCGGCAGGCCCTCCTCCTGCTTCAGGAGCTCCACATAGCTGATGATGGAGGTCAGGGGGGTCTTGATGTCGTGGGACACATTGGCGATCAGCTCCACCTTCATGCGCTGGCTCTTCATCTGCTCGTCCACTGCCACTGCCATGCCGTGGCGGATGTCCTCCAGCCGGGCCATGACAGGCTGTAGGTCTGAACCGCATTCCGCTTCATGGCCCGAGTCGCCGTCTGGCTTCGGGCGGCTATCGCCGTCTCCGGAACCTTCGCCGCTTTGCCCCTCCGGGCCGCTGCCAGCCGCTTTGCTCCATTCCTGCCCGTAGTCACCGTTCCTGATTTCCGTGATGCGGCGGGACAGCGCCTCCACCTCCCGGGCCGCTTTCATGTTCTTCCGCAGGGTCAGGTACAGCACCGTCAGGAAGAGGATCGTCTCCAGGGCGGCCAGCAGGCAGACGATGGCCCTCACGTGCTCTCCTTTCCAGAGGGTATCCACCAGCGTCACCTGCTCCACCATCAGGACGGCGTATATGAGGCCGCCAAAGAAGAGCCGCTTGCTTCTGCGGGCCATCTTCCGGGGCAGGGGCTGCTCCATGCTCTTCGCGCTGAATGTGCGGCAGAGCTTTGCCGTCAGGCTGCAGCGCCATACCTTCCTGTTGTGCCGCAGGTCGTTCGCAAGAAGCCACAGGCCCCAGAACAGCATGACCCAGAACAGGGGCGGGATGCTGCTCATCAGCTCCCGGCCGAACCAGGCGGCTCCGTCTAAGCTGAAGTTGTAGTCATATGCGTACATCGCCTCCTCCCACATGTACCCGTAATCCAGCATGAAGGCCAGCGACAGCATGAACAGCCCGTAAACAAGGGCCAGGAGCAGCAGAATCTTGCATTCCAGCCAGATTTTGGACTGGAAGCGGGCGATGGCCTCCACGGCCTGCTTCCTGCTTTTCCGCAGAAGGAAGGAAACGATCAGCAGCGCAAGGCCCGCCCCCAGGCCCAGGAAGCTTTGGCGGATGCTCTGCCGCCATGACTGGAGGTTTCTGCTCATCCAGTAAAGGCTGTTGTCGTACTGCATGGAGCCGCCCTTCTGGTAGGAGCCCTCCACGTAGAGCACAGGGTCTTTCGCCACGGCCATGCAGAGGTTAGCTTTCTTCACGGCGCCATCTGTCTGGAAGTTGGCGTAGCCGGGCACGTACCATTGGCTGTCCTCCCGGTAGTAGCCGTCCCCATAGACGTCCACCTCTTTGCCGTCCTTTTGGATCCGGACCTTCTCCCCGTCAAAATAGAGGAGGAAGTTGTAGCCCTCCGGGGCGGGCCTGCTGCCGTCCGCCGCGATCAGGTCGGAATTGCTGTACAGCGTCCTGCCGTCATAGGCGATCGCATAGAGGAGGTTCTTGTCCCCCTTGATGCTGTCATGGTATTTCCCGGCGACTTCCCGCTTCTGCTCGTCTGTAAGGGGCTTTATCCCTTCCTCAGACAGGCGGCCCGGCAGATAGTCCTGTATCGTTTCCACCAGGTTCCGCATTTCTTCCTGGTACATCTCCATCTCAGACCGGATAGTCTCCCTGGACGCAGAATCCTCCGCGTCCTCCATTTCGTCCAGCTGCTTCAGATATGCCTCCTGCATTTCTTTCAGGCTTTCCAGATAGCCGGATAGCTCCCCCGGGGTGATGAATGACGCATTCCCGGAGTCCTCCTCAGCGCAGGCGGCCTCCTGGGGGATATCCTCCTGGAGGGGGAACGCCTCTCTGGCAGCCTCTGCGAGAAGCCTCGTGTACCCATATCCATATCCGTACCCGCCGTCGTACCGCCCTCCGCAGCCGCTGCCATAATAGGTGCCGTCCTCATATCCCCAGATGCCCCACAGGCCCTCTTCGCCCGTAGCCATGATCAGGAAATCCTCCAGGCGGCCCGCCACGTAATCCCGGAACCTTGCGTTCTCCTGGTAATCGTCCTCCAGCAGCCTGTCAAGCTCCCAGATATGGGCGCTTGCCGGCTTCTTCCCCAGGATGCCCGCCAGGCTCCCCAGGGCCAAGCTGACCCCTAAAAAGAAGACCAGGAAGCTGATTATTTTTTTACTGTTTTTCCATTTTGTATCCAATGCCCCACACCACCTTTATATATTCTGGCTCTTTCGGATTCAGCTCCAGCTTCTCGCGGATGCGGCGGATGTGCACCATGACAGTGTTCTCCGAGGCGAAGGCCTCCTCTTCCCAGACTCTGCGGTAGATCTCCTCCGCCGGGAACACCCGGCCCGGGTTTCGCATGAACAGGTCCATGATCTTGGTCTCCGTGGCGGTGAGCCTGACGGGCTCTCCGTCCGCGTAGAGGGTCCTCTCCTCCGTGTTGTAGAGGAGCCTCCCGTTCCTGATCTCGCTGGCCCTTGCGCCTGCGCGGATGTCGCCCAGCGTGGTGAAGCGGCGCAGATGGCTCTTCACCCGGGCGGCCAGCTCCTGGGGGTTGTATGGCTTGGCCACATAGTCGTCGGCCCCCATGGACAGCCCCAGCACCTTGTCGGTCTCCTCGCTCTTGGCGCTGAGCAGGATGACGGGGATGTTCTGCTTCTCCCGGATGCGCATCAGGGCCGACAGGCCGTCCAGCTTCGGCATCATCACGTCGATCAGCACCAGCCGCACCGGCTCCCTGGTCAGGATGTCCAGGGCCTGGAGGCCATCGTAGGCTTTCAGCACCTCGTAGCCCTCCTTTTTCAGCAGGATGTCAATCGCCTTTACGATTTCCCTGTCGTCATCCACTACCAGTACGCATTCGCCCATTGTCTCTCCCATGCCTTTCCGCTGCTTTGATTTTCTGTCGCTTTCTCCTTGAGCTGGTTTTAGGATAGCTCTTGTTTTTTACAAAATATGTGGGGTGTTTCTTACGGATTTCTTACATTTTGATGTGCATCCCAGGGCAGCGGCCTTCCGCTTCTATTGCAGCGCTTTCAGATATCCCTGGAATTCCCTTTCCGTGTAGGTATGTACCTTCGCGAAGCAGTACTTCTCGAACATTTTCAGCCCGAAGCGGACATATTCCTCCC
>CAMTBF010000146.1 GCA_947068385.1 uncultured Lachnospiraceae bacterium | reverse complement strand
AAGGAAGGTACATAACGCTGTCCACCTGCGCCTACGCCTTCACCGATGCCAGGTATGTGCTCCACGGCAGGTTGGTGCCCGTGGACAGCGCCGGAGGGGCGGCTCCCCCGGAGGGACAGGGCAGAGGGTAGCGGCCGGAGGCGCGGAGAATTAGGGGGGGACATGGAAAAGAGAAGGGAAGAAAGGGAGGGGCTGTGCCTGCAGGTGCAGATGTTCGGCGGCTTCTCCCTGTCCTGGGGCGGAAAGCTGGTGGCGGGGAGCAAGAAGACCAGCGAGTCCCAGTTCAACTATCTGATGGAGCTTCTGCTGCACCACCGGCAGGAGGGCGTCAGCCGGGACATGCTGGAGCGGGTGCTCTTCGAGGACAGGGACATCCTGGACGTGCACCACGCGGCCAGGAGCGTCATCTACAATGCCAAGAGGCGTCTGCGGGCGGCGGGGCTGCCGGACGTGAACTACATCGAGCAGAGGAAGGGCATCTGCTACTGGACGGCCGAGGTGCCCGTATGGGAGGACGCGGCTGCCTTTGAGGCGCTCTACGAGGCGGCGGGGAGAGAGGCGGATCCGGAGAGGCGGCTGGGGCTGTACCTGCAGGCCTGCCGGGCCTATACCGGGGAGTTCCTGCCCCAGCAGGCGGCGGTGTTCTGGGTGGCCCAGGAGGCCAGGCGCTACAGGAACATGTTCTGCGCCTGCATGGAGGAGGCCGTGGCGCTGCTGCGGGCCAGCCAGGACTTCCCGCAGATGAGGGAGCTGGGCAATTATGCCACGTCCATCAGCCCGCTGTCCGACTGGGAGACCGTCACCATGGAGGCCCTGGTGGCCATGGGCCGCTATGAGGATGCCAGGAAGCTGTACAACGACACGGTTGACTTCTATTTCCGGGAGCAGGGGCTGCGGCCCTCCAAGCGGATGATGGAGCTCTTCAACAGGCTGGGGGCCCAGATGGAGCACCAGTACGATGCGCTGGACGACATCCAGAAGAAGCTGTCGGAGGGACAGGCGGACTGCGGGGGAGGGTATCTCTGCGCCTATCCCGTGTTCCAGGGCATCTACCGCATGGTGACGAGGATGCTGGAGCGGGGCGGCCAGTCCGTGTACCTGATGCTGTGCATGGTGGTGGACAGCAAGGGCAATCCCATGCGGGACGGCCATGTGCTGGAGGAGCTGGCCGGGCGGCTGGAGGAGGCTATCCGGGACTCCGTGCGGCACAGCGACGCCATCAGCAGGTACGGCAAGGGCCAGTACCTGGTGCTCCTGATGAACACCACCAGGGAGAGCTGCGGCGTGATCCAGAAGCGCATCAACTGCCGCTTCCTGGTAGGCAGGCAGCGCACCGGGATACAGTATTATGTGAACAGCGTCATCTGCCAGCCCCATGGGGGCAGGGCGATCATGGACAAAGGCAAGGGATAGTGGATGGAGAGATCGCAGTGGTATCTGGGGACGCCCAACGGCGTGATCCTATGCATCGACCAGGCGGCCGACGGGCAGCTGAAGGGCAGGTTCTATCATGCTTATGAGAGGGAGGCAGTGGCTTTCTCCTCGATAGAGGAAGCGATATTCGGGCTGGAGGGATTCTATGATTCCCTGAATTTCCCCCATCCCACCACGGACAGCCGCACCTTCGGCAAGGGGGAGAGGCAGGCAAATATCAGACAGGAAAGGACGAGAATCATGAGAGACGAGGAATTGCTGAGCAGACATGGAGACCTGGGGACATTCATCATCCGTGTCCAGCACCGCCAGAACAGCAGCTGGCAGGGGCGGATCACCTGGATGGACAGGAACAAGACGCTCTACTTCCGCTCCATCTGGGAGATGATCAAGCTGGTGGAGGGGGCCCTGGACACGGTCAGCGAACAGGAGGACGGCCCCCAGGAATCCTGGCAGGAGGAGGGCTGACCTCCCCCTTTTTGTTTTACCGTGACTGACTCTCCGCCTGGCCGGAAAGGTTTGCAAAAAGCGCCCCTTTGTAATATAATGTAACCAAATTCACCAGGAGGGAAAGGCGCTGCCTGGGCGGTACGGAATCGGGTTTCAGAAGGGGAAAGCTATGCAGTCTTTGGAATTATATGAACAGAAGATCATCAGCGATTCGGAGTTTCCGGTGCAGATGTTCGTCAACGACGTGAATAAGAAGGTCTGGTATTTCACCCAGCACTGGCACGAGCATTTAGAGCTCCACTACGTGCTGGAGGGGAAGACCATCCTGCGCCTGGGCCAGAGGGAGATCCTGGCCAGCGAGGGCAGCCTGGTAGTGGTCAACAGCAATGAGCTCCATGCGGGCTACTGTGACGGATCCCACATGAGGGTGCTGGTCATCATATTCGACATGGCTGACTTCTATAAGGAGCTGGCAGACAAGAACGTAATCTTCCAGTCCCTGGTGGAGCGGGACGAGACCATAGACGCCATCATGTCCGCCATCCAGAAGGAATACAGCGAGCAGAGGATCGGCTACCGCCTGATCTGCAAGGGGGAGCTGCTCCACCTGATCGTCCACCTGGCCCGGGAGTACGCCGCGGAGGTGCTCACGGAGCGGGAGAGCGATAGCAGAAAGAGACGCTTGGAGAGGCTCAATACCGTGCTGGACTACATCCAGTCCAACTACACCAAGCAGATCAGCAACAGGGAGCTGGCGGACATCATCCACTTAAGCGAGGACAGGTTCAACCATCTGTTCAAGGAGAGCATGGGGATGCCGCCGCTCCAATACATGAACGAGGTCCGCATGAAGAAGGCCATGAACCTGCTCAAGAGGAAGGAGGGCACGGTGGTGGAGATTGCGGACAGCGTGGGGTTCACGGACTACAACCATTTTGGGCGGCAGTTCAGGCGGTATTACGGCTGCGCGCCCTCGGAGATCCTGAAAAAATAAACAGCAGAATCGTATGCATAAACAGCAGAAAGAATCTTTCTTCTTCTGCTGTCTTTTTTTATAATCAGTATAAAATGAGAAATCGCATTCCCCGGTAGAATGCATAAAAGAAACGGAGGAGATATCATGAAATTAGGAACATTGACGGTAGCGCTGGGAGACCTGCCCTTTGACCAGGCGTGTAAGTTCCTGGCGGAGAGGGGCGTGCAGATGGTGGAGATCGGCTGCGGCGGCTTCCCCGGCAAGGCCCACTGCGACGCCGCGGAGCTTCTGGCCGACGAGGGGAAGCGGGAGAGGTTCATGGAGACGCTGGACAAGTACCATCTGGAGATCAGCGCCCTGAGCAGCCACGGCAACATGGTGCACCCGGACCCGGCGGTGGCGGAGAGCTTCGAGAGGGATTTCGACAACGCCATACTGCTGGCGGAGAAGCTGCATGTGCCCGTGGTGAACACCTTCTCGGGATGCCCCGGCGGCAGCAAAGAGGACAGGACCCCCAACTGGGTCACCTGCCCCTGGCCGGACGACTTCAGCCAGATCCTGGAGTACCAGTGGAACGAGGTGCTGATCCCCTACTGGAAGAAGAAGGTGGAGTTCGCCAAGGCCCACGGGGTGTCGAAGATCGCCTTTGAGCTGCATCCCGGCTTCTGCGTCTACAATACCAGGACCATGCTGCGGATCCGCAGGGAGGTAGGGCCCGAGATCGGCGCGAACTTCGATCCCAGCCATCTGATCTGGCAGGGGATGGATCCCTGCACCGCCATCCGGGAGCTTGGAAGGGAGGGCGCCATCTTCCATTTCCACGCCAAGGACACCAAGGTGGATCCCAGGAACACCGCAGTCAACGGCGTGCTGGACACCACCCATTACGGGGAGGAGCTGGAGAGGTCCTGGATCTTCCGCACGGTGGGCTATGGCAACGGTGAGGAGTACTGGAGGAACATCGTCTCCGAGCTGCGCATGGCAGGCTATGACTACGCCATCAGCATCGAACACGAGGACGGCCTCATGTCCGGCAGGGAGGGGCTGGAGAAGGCCATCAGCTTCCTGAAGAACGTGCTGATCTACGAGGACAGAGGCGCCATGTATTGGGCCTGACTTTACCCTATTTTTACCATTTAGAGCTGTCGCGCAGCGACTTTAAACAGGAGGTATTGACATGATGCATAAAATGGCCATTGTCGGCTTCGGCGGAATGGCGGGCTGGCATTATGACGAGATCCAGACCATCGAGGGCCTGGAGATCGCCGGCATCTGGGACATCAAGGAGGAGAGGCGGACCTACGCCGCCCAGGAGAAGGGGCTCCATGTGTACGGCAGCCTGGAGGACCTGCTGGCGGATCCGGAGACGGATCTGGTGCTGATCGCCACGCCCAACGATGTACATAAGCCCGTGGCGATCGCCGCCATGGAGGCCGGGAAGAACGTGATCAGCGAGAAGCCCGTCACCTTAAGCTCCGCGGATCTCCGGGAGATGATGGACGCGTCGGAGCGGACGGGGCGTTTCCTCACCGTCCATCAGAACAGACGCTGGGACGAAGACTATCTGACGGTAAAGAAGATCCTGGAGGAGGGCAAGCTGGGCGAGCTGTTCCGCATCGAATCCAGGGTCCACGGCTCCAGGGGCATCCCCGGAGACTGGAGGCAGGAGAAGGAGCATGGCGGCGGCATGATCCTGGACTGGGGCGTGCACCTCTTGGACCAGCTGCTGCAGATGTTCGCCGATGTGCCCGTGAAGAGCGTCTACGGCGTGGAGACCCATGTGACCAACCAGCTTGTGGACGACGGCTTCTATACGGAGATCGCTTTTGAGAACGGCGTCACCGCTCTGGTGGAGGTGGGCACCAGCAACTTCATCTCCCTGCCCAGGTGGTACGTGATGGGGGCGGACGGCACGGCGGTCATCGAGGACTGGGCCCTGAACGGGAAAATCGTGCGTGCGTCAGGGGTGGACGAGAAGGACGTGGCCCCTGTGATCACCGCCGCGGGCCTGACCAAGACCATGGCCCCCAGGAGGGACGACAGCATCTTCACCGAGGAGCTGCCCAAGGTAAAGAGCGACGTCAGGGAGTTCTACTTAAACGTGCTGGCCGTGATGGAGGGCAGGGAGGAGAGCCTGATCCGCCTGCCCGAGGTGATGCGGGTCATGAAGCTGATGGAGGCGATCCACAGATCCGCGGAGACCGGGGAGATCGTGAAAGAGGCTATATAACAGATAAGGGACGGTGATTGATTCATATGGCAAAGATGGGAATCGCCGCGCAGGTGTACTCTGTGCGGGAGCTGGCGGAGGCGGACTTCGCGGGAACCATGAAGGCCCTGAAGGACTGCGGCTATGAGGGCGTGGAGCTGGCAGGATTGTATGGGCTGAGCCCCGAGGCGGTCCGGGACTGCCTGAAGGAGCAGGGGCTGATAGGAATCAGCGCCCATGTGGGCCTGGAGCCCTTCCGGGAGGACATGGAGGGGACGGTGAAGGCCTATGAGACCATAGGCTGCAAGTACATCGGGATTCCCGGCATGTCCATGGACTGCCACTATGGCGGGAAAGACTTCGAAGAGACCTGCCGGTTCATCGAGAAGCTGGCGGACTGCTGCGCCCGTCATGGGATTACCTTGATGTACCACAACCATGACTTCGAATTCGGGAAGACGGACAGGGGAACCTATTTCCTGGACGAGCTGTTCGAAGCCGTGGATGCCAGATGGCTCCAGACGGAGCAGGATACCTGCTGGGTGAACGTGGGCGGGGTGGATCCTGTGGCCTATCTGGAGAAGTACAAGGGCCGCTGCCCCGTGGTGCATATGAAGGATTTCCGCAGGAACGGCGGGGAAGTGGAGCAGTATGCCCTGGGCGAGGGCGAGCAGGACAATGCCGCCATCGTGAAGAAGGCCGAGGAATGCGGCACCGAATGGCTGGTGGTGGAGCAGGACGACCATCCATACGGGGAGCCCATGGAGAACATGGCGAAGAGCGCAAGGTACCTGAAAGGGATCCTGAACTGACAGACAGCGCCTGCCTGTGCGGATAAGTGCAGATTTGGCAGGCGCGGAACATAATACAAGGAGGACTTGATATCATGAGGAAATTAAGAGTAGGAATCGTAGGCTGCGGCGGGATCGCCAACGGAAAGCATCTCCCCGCCATGAAGCGGAACGGGAACTTCGAGTTCGTGGCGTTCTGCGACCTGATCGAGGAGAGGGCCCAGAAGGCCAAGGAGGAGTACGGCACAGAGGACTCCAAGGTGTACACCGATTACAATGACCTGCTGAAGGAGGACATCGAGGCCGTATATGTGCTGACCCCCAACAGCGTGCATGCCCCCGTGAGCATCGCCGCCATGGAAGCCGGCAAGAACGTCATGTGCGAGAAGCCCATGGCCAAGACCTACGCCGAGGCCAAGCAGATGGTGGAGACTGCGGAGCGCACCGGCAAGGTCCTTACCATCGGCTATCAGAGCCGCTACCGCGGGGACTCCGCTTACCTGAAGAAAGCGATCCTGAACGGCGACCTGGGAGAGATCTACTATGCCAAGGCCCATGCCATCCGCAGGAGGGCCGTTCCCACCTGGGGCGTGTTCCTGGATGCGGAGAAGCAGGGCGGCGGGCCGTTGATCGACATCGGGACCCATGCGCTGGACCTGACCCTGTGGATGATGGACAACTATGAGCCTGAGATGGTGGTGGGCTCCGTGTACCGCAAGCTCGCGGACCAGAAGGGCGACACCGGCAATGCCTGGGGCGACTGGGATCCGGAGATCTATACCGTAGAGGATTCCGCCTTCGGCTTCGTCAAGATGAAGAACGGCGCCACCATCGTCCTGGAGTCCTCCTGGGCGCTGAACAGCCTGGACACCAACGAGGCCAAGACCTCCCTGTGCGGCACCAAGGCAGGGGCCGACATGCTGGACGGCCTGCGCATCAACAGCGTGAAGTATGGCAAGCAGTGCGTGGAGAAGCCCAGCCTGGCAGCCGGCGGCGCGGCGTTCTACGACGGGATCTCGGAAGCGCCCGAGGACGTGGAGCAGAGGGTGTTCTACAATGCCATCGTGAACGGCGAGCCCCTGACCGTGGAGCCCAGGCAGGCCATGGTGGTGACCCAGATCCTGGAGGCCATCTACGAGTCCGGCAAGAGCGGGAAGCCCGTATTTTTTGACTAAGGCGCATGCCTGAGAAAGGATAGAATATGAAGCTAGGAAGAATAGCATGGTTCGAGGAGAAGGATTTCCAGAGCGCCAAAGAGCGTGGCATGGCCTTCATCGAGCTGGACGTGAACGACAGGGCCCGGGAATTCCTGGACAATGTGGACGCCATCCGTGACAGGAGCGTAAAGTACCAGATTCCCATCGCCGCCGTAGGCAGATGGGGGAGCGACCGCATTTGTAAGGACGGCATCCGGGAAGAGGAGCTGGAGCTGGAATATGAGCTGATCGACGCGGCGGCGAAGCTGGAGTGCGGCGTGTACATCACCGGCTGCAATCTGGTGGAGGAGCTGTCCTACTATGAGAACTGCGGGCTGGCCATCTCTTATTTCGAGAAGCTGATCGCCCACGGCGCGGAGAAGGGCGTGAAGATAGCGGTGTACAACTGCCGCTGGAACAACTTCGTCTGCGACCCCATGGCGTACACCGTCATCATGGGATACTTAAAGGACCTGTACATCAAGTACGATCCCTCCCACTGCATCTACGCGGGCGGGGACTACCTGCAGGAGACCAAAGACTGGGGCGACCGTTTCCTCCATGTCCACCTGAAGGGCTCCCTGATCATAGGAGGCGAGCGCTACGACGATCCCCCCGCGGGCCTGGACCAGACCAACTGGGGCGCGTTCCTGGCCATCCTCTACGCCAAGGGCTACGACAGGTGCCTGAGCATCGAGCCCCACTCCGCCAACTGGTCGGGAGAGCTGGGCGAGAAGGGGATCGACTTCACCATCCAGTACTTCCGCAACCTGATGCTGAAGGATTGAGACAGATAATGACGAAAAAAGGGGCTGCCGTACATACACGGCAGCCCCTTTATGGCATTGCGGCTCATGGCTGCAGCACCGACAATATCAATATCTCCACGCTCATCTTGTCGTTCATGCGCCCGGTCTTCACGGCCTCC
>CAMTBF010000145.1 GCA_947068385.1 uncultured Lachnospiraceae bacterium | reverse complement strand
TCTTAACCGTTCCTTTGTTGGGGTATATAATTTTTGCTAAAAGTTTTAATGTGGTCTTTTTACTGGAATAACCGCTTTGTATTTACAGCAAAAGAGGGCGAGGAAAGATTTCTTTTAAGCGCTTTGCTGAAGGCCTATATTTCTTACGGTTTTACCGGAATCATATTAAATAACATTTTGTCATGGTTCTGGATCCATGTATTGGACATTTCCAAATTCACTGCACCTCTGATCAACTTGATCATCAGCGTGCCACTGAATTTTGTGATAAACAAATTTTGGACTTTCAAAAGCAAGTAGGCGAATCATCGAATCCCTCTTTTACCTAACATACCAGCGAACCCTTTTGAGAGAGCCAAAAGACCGTCATCCCTCAACCCTTATAAAAAACCCCCCATATATCCCAACCGGCACCTCCTCCCCAAAATCATACTGTTCCACCATATCATCCTCAAACCCATAGACCATTACTCTCTGTTTTACCGGATCCACGATCCAATATTCCCTGACACCGGCTGTGCGATATTTGAACAATTTCGTCATATAATCCCTGGGCTTGCTGCTGGGCGAGACGACCTCAATGACCCAGTCCGGGGCGCCATGGCATCCGCTTTCATCCAGCTTGGAGGCATCACAGATAACCGAAATGTCCGGTTCCACATAATTCATATCATCCTTATTTAAAAATACCGCAAACGGAGCGGCATATATTTCGCATCCTCCGCCCTTGCCGTCAATATAGTTCGCTATCGTCTGATAAAGCTTTCCGGTAATCCGCTGATGTGTCTTGCTTGGCGGGGCCATATAGTAAATAGTTCCGTCAATCAGCTCAGCCCTCTCTCCATCCGGCAAAGCGTAGATGTCCCTGAGTGTATAAATTTCATCTTTTCTCCATATGTCCATGATTCCTCCCGTGCCGCTCTCTATATTGAATCCAATTTCAATGAAATGTGTTTCAATATGACTATAACGCTACCTCAAACATTTTACAACACTATTTCAGGCATCCAGAATCCTTCAAAATCACTAAAGCCCTCTACTGCCTTCCCTCACAATCACCAAATCACAAACCACAGCAACCACCCGCACCTGCCGCCAATCCCGAACAGCCGCCCGCAGCACCCGCCAGATCTTCCCGGACTGCAGCGCCTCATACCGCCCTTCCATCGCCCGGGTCTTCTCCCGCAGGATACGCTTCCCCGCCTCCGTCCGCAGCACCTCCCGCTCCCCAAACTCTCCCAGCATCCGCAGATACTTCTCTATCTCCCAGAGCTTCCGCTCCTTCTGCAGCAGCTTCCCCATCCGATGCTCCTCTGCCGCCGTATTGCTTTCATGTCTTCTATGATAAGCCAGTTCCTCATCCATATGAAAAAAAGCCCCATCCTCCGCCGCCATAGCACATACAAAAATATCATGCGGAATCCGGATTGCCTCCGCGCCTACCCCCATGCCCTCTCCGTCCTCCTCCGAAGACAGGCCCGGATCCACCCGCCCTAAGAGCCCTCCCCCTCGCTCCCGATACCACCCGTTCCGATACGCCAGCACCATCCCGGGCCACTGATATTTGCGAAAAATCTCCCGAAGCCCCACCTGCCGAAGCCTCCCCGTCCCCAGGCTGTGGGAAGGCGCCATCACCGCGTGGATCCTCTCCCCCGCCCCGTCCATCAGCCCGAACTTGCACGCCAGCACATCCGCCTCCGGATGCCCCTCCAGCACCATGCACATCCGCTCCAGCTTCGTTGCCGCCCAGACATCGTCCTGATCCGCCAGGAACACCACATCCCCGGTGCACAGCCCCATCACATAATAGAAATTCCCCGGATACCCCCTGTTTTCCCCATTACAATACAGCCTCCAGCTTTCCTGCAGACCATGCCCCTCTATAAACCGCCGGACAATCTCCACCGTCCTGTCCGTGGAGCAGTCATCACAGAGAATGACCTCGTCCGCCCTTCTCGTCTGCCCCAGGATGGAATCCAGCTGCTCCTCGATATATTTTTCTCCATTATAGATCCCCATACATACAGATACCGTCATGCCAACCTCCGGCCGCAAACCCCCGCATACGCTTCCCACTGCTTTCACGCTCCGGCCGTCCCCACTGTGCCAAAGCCCGCGCACTTCTCAAACACCCTCAAATACTCCCCCACCACATGCCGCAGCCCATACTCCTCAAAATCCACCCGCTCCTCCGGCAGCGCCAGCGCCGCGTCAATCTTCTCCGCCCATTCCTCCGCGTCATAAGGCTTCTCCACATACACAGCCTTCCCCCGCGTCACCTCTTCCAGGCAGCTCTCCCGGGTCATCACCACCCGCTTCCCCCTGCGCATGGCCTCGATAGGCGGCATGCCGAATCCCTCGAACACGCTGGGGAACAAGAACAGCCTGCAGTTCTCGTAGAGGCAGTCCCTCACTTCATCAGCCACAAAGCCGGTGTCGATCACCAGCTCCTCAATCCCCCGGTTCGCAGCCGCCTCGCCAAACGCGGCCTTATCCCCGCCCACGCCGCTTATGACCAGAGGCCGCTCCTCCCCTCTGCGCTTCCGCAGGGCCATAGCCTCCAGCAGCATCTCCAGGTTCTTATGGGGCAGCATGGCGCTGACACAATAGAAATACCCTCCTGCCTCTATTCCGTACCTTTTCTTCAAGCTTTCCGCAGACATGCCCGATGCCTTCGTCTCCACCGGATTATAGATGACGGAGCATTTTCCTGTGGCAGCCGGATAGTGGCTCTCCAAATCCCGCCTGCAGTATTCCGATATAGTGACCACATGAGCGGAGGCCCTGCAGGCATGCTTCCACATATATTTCAAAAACGCCCGTCGAACCGTTGAGAAATACTCGGGATAATGAATCGCCTGCAGATCATGTATCACGCTGACATAGGGGATGTCGCTGCCATAGGTCAAGGGCATGCTGTATACCGGAATGAACATCACGTCAATCCCAAGCCGCCTGGCAGTCCTGTCCAGATGCAGATTCTCCCACAGGATCCGCTTAGGCTGGCTGGCAGATTCCACCGGCAGCGCCAGCCTCTCCATATTGGCATACCGGTCATAGGGCGCAAAGCTGTCCCCATTATCCTTTGACACCAGCAGTACATACCTATTGGCCTCATCATACCGCCCAAAGCCCTCCATCAGGTTCCTGATATAGGACTCCGTCCCCCCGCAGATTCCTGGTCGGACCCACAGCAGATCTATCCCTATCTTCATCTTACCCCCATGCCGCATCCGGCCGCACAATCAACTGGTGCATCACCCCAAAATCATCTTAACAACCTCAATCCCCACACACTCCACCAAATACCACCTGCTATACCCATTCGCCCGATAGCACCAGACATACCGATCCCGGATCCGCCCCAGCGCCTCCCGCAGCCCCTTCCGGTTGCTGACCCCTCCCATACGGAAGTTCGCCAGCACCTTTCCCAGCGTCCTGACCCTGTACCCCTCCCGCACCATCTGCAGATAGCACCCATAATCATCATGGATCCCCCGGTTCCGGAAAGGATGCCCCTTATACACCCCCGCCTCCACGAACATAGTAGGATGGTTCCAGTCCCTGGAGGTCTGGAACCTGCGCAGCCTGGCCTTCTTCACGAAGCAGCTCCCGTCCGCCTTGTGCAGCCTGATATCCGAAAAGAGCAGATCGCACCCGCCCTTCCCGAACTCCGCCAGCACCGTCTCCACCGCATCCGGCTCATACCAGTCGTCGCTGTTCAGGATCCCGACCACATCCCCCGTGGCCATCCGGATCCCCTTGTTCATGGCGTCATAAATGCCCCCGTCCCTCTCGGAAACGATCCGCAGGCGGATCCCCCGCCGCTCCATCCGCTCTCTGTATCCCTCCGCCACGGCCACCGTGCCGTCCGTGGAGGCCCCGTCGATGATCAGATACTCTATGTCCGGGCAGGTCTGGTTCAGCACCGATTCCATGGTAATCCCCAGGGTCTTCTCGCTGTTATAGGTCACGGTCACAATGCTCACTGTCTTACCCATCCCGGCTCTCCGTCAGATGTATGGATTCCCGGAACCCATACACCCTGTATTCTTCCCTGTAGTCGCTCATTTCCCTCTCGTAGGCCATGCTTCCGAAGGCCTTGTCCACCAGCCCTCCCAGCTTCCCTCCCATCCTGCCCAGCAGCCACAGCGCCGGATGGAAGATTCCGGTGAGCCGGATCCGCTTCCCATGCTCCGCCGCGACGGCAGCCACCATGTCCGAAGTGCGCACGTACTCCTCATTCTGGGGCCAGAAAACCCCACGCTCCCCGTTCTCCACCACCAGCTCCACGAACCTGCACAGGTTCCCGATGTAGAGCATGCTCCGCTGGTTCTCCTCCTTTGGAAAAAAGGGGAGCTTCACCGCCAGCTTTGCCAGAAGCGGATAATTCCCCTTTGAACCCTTTCCGTATATCATAGGCGGCCGCAGGATGACTACCCGGAAGCTGTCGCTGTCCAGCTCCCGCAGGCCCTCCTCCGCCCGCACCTTGCTGTCCCCGTAGAAGTTAGCCGGAGCTAACGGAGTGTCCCGGCCAATCACCTTCCGCTTCCCGATTCCGGCGCTGTCCCCGTATACGATGATGCTGCTCATGAAGATGAACTGCCCCACCCCTTCCGCCTTTGCCTTCCGGGCGCACTCCACGGCCAGGTCGCAGTTCACCTTGTAATACAGCGCCTTCGTCTCCTCCGACACCTTCCCCACGTCCGCATGGGCCAGCCCAGCCACATGGAAGACGCTGTCGTATCCATGGAAATCATGCCCCCGCCAGGCCTCGCCCCGCATGTCCAGGGTCTGTGTGGCGATGGAATCGCAGCGCCCGGCTATCCAGCTCTCGAAGGCAGTGCCGATATAGCTCCCCGCCCCGGCGATCAAGACTCTCTTCATCCCGGCTCCTCCTTCACCCCTCATCGCCCTCCGCGTGATAAGTGCCCACGATCTCCCGGATCTCCCTCCGGATATCCGCGGACTCCTCTCTGGCGGCGGCGATCAGCTTCTCCAGCTGCCTCTCGAAAATTTCCTCATTGAAATAAGTCGGCTTTTCGATGAAAATCATCCTGTTCGCCGTCTTCTCCAGGCTCTCCTGCTGTATCAGAAGCTCCTCGTACATCTTCTCCCCCGGCCGCAGCCCGGTGAACTTGATCTCAATGTCCTCCCCGGGCCGGTATCCCGAAAGCTTGATCAGGTTCACCGCCAAATCCAGGATCTTCATGGGCTCCCCCATGTCCAGGACGAATATCTCCCCGCCCTTGGCATAGGCCCCCGCCTGGAGCACCAGAGACACGGCCTCCGGAATGGTCATGAAATAGCGGATGATCTCCGGATCCGTCACCGTCACCGGCCCTCCCTCCGCGATCTGCTGCTTGAACAGCGGGATGACGCTGCCATTGCTCCCCAGCACGTTCCCGAACCGCACCGCCACGAAGTTCGTCCTGGACTTCCGGTTCATCATCTGGACGATCATCTCGCAGATGCGCTTGGAGGCCCCCATCACATTGGCAGGGTTCACCGCCTTGTCCGTGGATATCAGCACGAACCTCTCCGCGCCGTACCTGTCCGCCGCCGCAGCGATTCTCTGGGTGCCCATGACATTGTTCTTGATGGCCTCGTTGGGGCTGTCCTCCATCAGGGGCACATGCTTGTGGGCCGCCGCATGGTACACGATCTCAGGCCGGTATGTCTCAAAAATCGAATTCACCCGATTGGTATTGCGCACGGATCCGATCAGCACCACCAGGTTCAGCTCCGGATATCTGCGGATCAGCTCCTGCTGTATCTCATAGGCGTTGTTCTCGTAGATGTCCAGGATGATCAGCTGCCTGGGGCTGTGGGCCGCTATCTGCCTGCACAGCTCCCCGCCGATGGAGCCGCCCCCGCCCGTGACCAGCACCACCCGGTGGCTGACATACTCAAGGACCTCCTCCGAATTGATCTCTATGGGCTCCCGCCCCAGGAGGTCCTCTATCTCCACCTCCTTCAGGGCGGACACGGACACGTCCCCGTTGATCAGCTGGTAAGTGCCGGGCACCGTCCGCAGCTTGCACCCGGACTCCTTGCAGATGTCCAGGATCTCCTTCTTGGTCTGGGTATTGGCCGAGGGGATGGCGAAGATGATCTCGTCGATCCCGTACTGCTCCACCGCATCCAGGATGCAGTCCCTGCCCCCCACGATGGGCACGCCCCGCATCAGCTTTCCGTGGCAGCCGGGCTGGTCGTCGATGATGCACCTGGCGCACAGGTTCAGGTACTGGCTGCTCTCCAGCTCCTTCAGGATCATGTTGCAGGCCGCCCCGGCCCCGATGATCATGGTGCTGACCTTCTGCTTGCGCTCCACCATGCTGGCCCGCTTGTTGTTGATGATGCGCAGGATCCGGTATCCGAACCGGATGCAGCAGGTGGCGGTGGTCAGCAGGAAGCAGTACAGCACATAGTAGCTCCTGGGCATCCTGTTCCCCGTGGCGGAGCAGAAGATGAGCTGGGCCAGGGAGGCGCAGACAGAGGCCATGATGATGTTGATCAGCTCATTGGCGCTGGCATAGCGCCATACGCTCTTATAAAGCTTCCATATAACAAAAAAAGACAATGTCATCAGGACATTGGGCACCATGATATTCTCATAGCTTTGCAGAAAGACAGGGTCTATGCTCTGAAAGCTGAATTCATACCGGATATACAGCGCTCCAAAGGATGTCACCACGATGCACATGATGTCCATCAGCACCAGCGCGATGATTCGATTCAGCGGAATCTTCGAGAACTTCCTCAGCTCCATTGCATCCCCCTCTCCCGTACCTTGCATGTCAATGCTTCTTCTCTTCCAGTGCGCCTGTGCCGCCCTCCACCACGCCGTCCTGCCTGGCCACGGAGAACACCGTCCTGATCAGGCACCTCACGTCCATGGCGAACCCCATCTTTTCCACATATTCCCCGTCCAGCCTGGCCTTCACGGGAATGGGCAGCTCGTCCCGGCCGTTGACCTGTGCCCAGCCCGTGAGGCCCGGGAGCACGTCATTGGCCCCGTATTTATCCCGCTCCGCGATCAGGTCGAACTGGTTCCACAGCGCGGGCCTGGGGCCTACGATGGCCATGTCCCCTTTCAGGATATTGATGACCTGGGGCAGCTCGTCCAGGCTGCTCTTTCGCAGGAACCTGCCCACCTTGGTAATATACTGCTCAGGATTCTCCAAAAGATGCGTGGGCATGTCCCCCGGCGTGTCGATCCGCATGGTGCGGAACTTCAGGATATGGAAATGGGTCTTGTGGATGCCCACCCTCTTCTGCCTGAAGAGCACCGGCCCTTTGGAATCCAGCTTGATGGCTGCCACCAGTATCAAAAATACCGGTGACAGCACGATCAGGCCGAGCAATGCCAGGATTCTGTCTATGATTTTCTTCACGGCAATGTACATTCGTCTACCTCGCATGGTACATTCATCCGCAACAGTCCATGCCCCCGCAGTAATCTGTCTGGACCGTTGCGTTCCTTCCTCTCAGCCCTCCCGTTAAATGTCCGGGCTCCAGTCGATATCGGAGTCGCCTCCCATGCTGGGCTCTGGCGGCGGCTCAGGCGTGGGCTGGGGCGTGGGCTCCGGGGTAGGCTGGGGCGTAGGCTGCGGCGTCTGTGCCGGTGGCGCAGGCGGCGCAGGTGGATTCGGATTCTGTGCAGGAGGTTCCGGGGTAGGCTCAGGCGTAGGCTGAGGCGTGGGTGCCTGTGTCTGCACCGGCGGCTTCGGCGTTGCCGTGGGCGTAGGGGTAGGCGTAGGTGCCACCTCCCCATTCTCGTCATATGTCACAGTGGTGACCTTATACTCGAAATTCTCCCGGTTGGTCCACATATCGAATGCCTCTCCCGCGCTGCCGGTATATTCGGATTTCTTGTATTCTCCCACAATGATCCCCGCGGCGTAGGTTCCCTGCTCCCGCTCAATATGGCCGCTCTCTCCCTCAAACAGCCAGGACTCGAAAGCGCCATCGTATTTTCCCTCTGACA
>CAMTBF010000144.1 GCA_947068385.1 uncultured Lachnospiraceae bacterium | reverse complement strand
TAGCAAGGTGACTGGGAAGAACCTGCTCCTTGCTAACCCCAATATGTCTTAACTATGACCGAAAAGGAAATATCCTGATTGGAATGGATATTTTAAAAGATTGGGATATACATATTGGGGTTAGCAAGGTGACTGGGAAGAACCTGCTCCTTGCCTGCACAACGGAAAATAGAAGCACCGAATATAGGCATGCCTTGGAAAAGCATTTTGGGCTTAGATAAAGCATCCGGAAGATGACAGCTCCGCCTATTCATAAAAATTTCAGACATTTCCCACTTTCTTAATCCCGCCAATCATTGACACATCCGCCCCCATATGTTAATATACTTCAAAATTGAACTATCCAAAAATGAAGAGTCCCACAAGGAGGTGCCCATGGTAAAAAAGCCAAGCATAGAATTTGCCCACCATTTGTTCCAGGCCTACTGCATCCATTGCAGGTCGCTATGCCGGGAGCTGCGCATGCCCCAGACCGCTTTCGACATACTGATGTTTCTGGCCAACAATCCGGACCACAACACGGCCAAGGACATCGTGGAGCTGCGGGGGCTGAAAGCGAACCTGGTGTCCGTGAACGTGGAGCGCCTGGTGCAGGAGGGATACCTGGACAGGCAGGACTTCCCCGGGGACAGGCGCAAGACAGTCCTCGTGTGTACCGAAAAGGCCCGGCCCGTGGTCCAAAAAGGACGGGAGCTCCAGAGCGGCTTTTACGAAGCGATTTTCCGGGATGTGGACGCCGCCTCCCGGGAGAACTTCCACCGGGTGATGGAGATGGTGGAGCACAATCTGAATCAAATCCTGAAAGGAAGCGAATGATATGGAATGGATATTGACACTTGCAGTCACCTTTTTTGCCGGCATGGGGGCCGGGCTGGGCACAGGCTTCGCGGGAATGAGCGCCGCGGCGGTGATCAGCCCCATGCTCATCACCTTCCTGGACATGGATCCCTATATGGCGGTGGGCATCGCATTGTCCTCGGACGTGCTGGCCAGCGCCGTGTCCGCCTACACCTACGGGAAGAACAAGAACCTGGACATCAAAAACGGCCTGATCATGATGGCCAGCGTCCTGGCCTTCACCGTGGTGGGCAGCTATGTGGCCAGCCTGGTGAAGCCTGCCACCATGGGCACGTTCTCCGTGTTCATGACCTTCCTCCTGGGCATCAAGTTCATCGTGAAGCCTGTGATGACCACGAAGGAGTCCATGGGGGGCGTATCCGCGAAAAAGCGCACAGTCCAGTCCCTGGTATGCGGCGTGCTGATCGGCTTCATCTGCGGCTTCATAGGTGCGGGAGGCGGCATGATGATGCTCCTGATCCTCACCTCAGTGCTGGGCTATGAGCTGAAGACCGCCGTTGGGACAAGCGTGTTCATCATGACCTTCACCGCCCTCACTGGGGCCGTGTCCCACTTTGCCATCGGCAGCCTGCCGGACTGGCGGATCTGGGGGCTGTGTGTCCTGTTCACCTTCCTGTGGGCCAGGATAGCGGCTGTCTTCGCCAATAAGGCCGAGCCCAGGACATTGAACCGGGCCACAGGAATCGTTCTCGTGGTATTGGGCATAGTAATCATGCTGTTCACGTTCCTAAAATAGACAAAAGAAAGGAGTCCCCTATGAAAGAAGTAAAATCCCCCAAAAAACCGTTGATCTATTACTATGGAATCGCGCTTCTCGTCATCTTCCTCTTCAATATGCTGGTCTCCCCTCTGCTGATGCAGGGACAGATCATGGAGGTGGACTACGGCACCTTCATGAAGATGACGGAGGAAAAGGCCATCGGCAGAGTCCAGATGGACAGCTCCGAAATCATCTTCACGGACAAGGAGAACACCCAGGTCTACAGCACGGGCATCATGTACGACCCCGACCTGACCCAGAGGCTCTACGATGCCGGGGCCGTCTTTGCCAAGGACATCGAGCGGCCCACCTCGCCGCTGCTGAGCATCTTCCTCTCCGCCGTGCTGCCCATGCTGATCTTCATCCTGCTAGGCCAGTACCTGAGCCGGAAGCTGACGGAGAAGGCCGGAGGCCCCAACGCCATGATGTTCGGCATGGGCAAGAGCAACGCCAAGGTCTACGTCCAGTCCACCGAGGGCATCCACTTCGACGACGTGGCCGGGGAGGACGAGGCCAAGGAGAGCCTGGCGGAAATCGTGGACTACCTGCACAACCCCCAGAAATACACGGACGTAGGCGCCTCCATGCCCAAAGGCCTGCTGCTCGTAGGCCCTCCCGGCACCGGCAAGACCATGCTGGCCAAGGCCGTGGCCGGGGAGGCCAGCGTCCCCTTCTTCTCCATGTCCGGCTCCGAATTCGTGGAAATGTTCGTGGGCATGGGTGCCTCCAAGGTCCGCGACCTCTTCAAGCAGGCCAAGGAGAAGGCCCCCTGCATCGTCTTCATCGATGAGATAGACGCCATCGGCAAAAAGCGGGACGGCCAGATTGGCGGCAACGATGAGCGCGAGCAGACCCTGAACCAGCTCCTCACGGAGATGGACGGCTTCGAGGGCAACAACGGCGTCATCATCCTGGCAGCCACCAACCGCCCGGAATCCCTGGATCCCGCCCTCACCAGGCCCGGGCGCTTCGACAGGCGGGTGCCCGTAGAGCTGCCTGACCTGGCGGGCCGGGAGGCCATCCTGAAGGTCCACGCCAGGAAAATAAAACTGGCCGATGACGTGGACTTCCACACCATAGCCCGCATGGCCTCCGGCACCTCTGGAGCCGAGCTGGCCAACATCGTCAATGAAGCGGCACTGCGCGCCGTGCGTGACGACCGCTCCGTAGTCTGCCAGGCCGACCTGGAGGAGAGCATAGAAGTAGTCATCGCCGGATACCAGAAGAAGAACGCCATCCTCTCCGACGGGGAGAAAAAGGTGGTGGCCTACCACGAAATCGGCCACGCTCTGGTGGCGGCCATGCAAAGCCACTCCGCCCCGGTGCAGAAAATCACCATCATCCCCCGGACATCCGGCGCCCTGGGCTACACCATGCAGGTGGAGCAAAACGACAAGGTGCTCATGACCAAGCAGGAGATAGAGAACAAGATAGCCACCTTCACCGGAGGCCGCGCCGCGGAGGAGATCGTCTTTGGGGAGATCACCACCGGGGCCTCCAACGACATCGAGCAGGCCACCAAGCTGGCCCGGGCCATGATCACCCGCTACGGCATGAGCGAGAAGTTCGACATGGTGGCCATGGAGACCGTCACCAACCAGTACCTGGGCGGGGACACGTCGCTTACCTGCTCCGCGGACACCCAGAAGGACATCGACAGACAGGTGGTGGAGCTGGTGAAAAGCCAGCATGAGAAGGCCAGAAAGATATTATTGGAAAACCGAGCAAAACTAGACGAATTAGCAGCCTTCCTCTATGAGAAGGAGACCATCACCGGGGAGGAGTTCATGGACATCCTGGGACGGAAAGGGAGCGGAACACCGGAGCAGACGGATATTGGCGAGCCTGGCCGCGGAGCAGACGGGATGGACGCGCCTGACAGGAAAGGGAGCGGAAGCACAGGGGCGGCTTATCAGGGAAAGGACGGTGCTGACAAATGAAGAAATATTCCGGATTCGTATGGATGGAGCTGGCCGTGGGGGCGCTGCTGATATTGCTGGGCCTCTTCACCTTCCTGCGCCCCGGCAGCCTGCTGACAGGCATCGTGGTAGTTTACGGCCTCATCGCGGTCATCACGGGAGTGGAGGACATCCTGATCTTCATCCGGCTGGAAAAATACACCGGCCTGGGGCCTATCATATCCCTGATTTCCGGCATCCTGAGCGTGATGTGCGGCTGCATGCTCCTGCTCTACCCGGGCGCGGGCAAGTGGATCATGTCCCTGCTGTTCCCCATCTGGTTCATAGCCCACTGCATCTCCAGGCTGAGCCATGGGTACATAATGCGCATGACAGGGCGGAGATTTTTCTACTATTTTTCGCTGGCTGTGAACATTGCCGGACTGGTGCTGGGCTTTTTGATGTTCTTCAACCCCCTGCTCACCTTCATGACCATGCGGTTCATGGGATACGTGGTGGCCGTGTACCTGATCCTGCTAGGAATCGACAGCATCGCGGCGGCGCTGGGCAGGCGGGATTCCAGATAGGGCTACCCGAAATCCTGAACAAAATGGCGGGGAGCCTGACAGGGGCCTGGTTCATCGCAGGGCGGAGGCCTGCCTCTCGTCAGCCGCCTCGTACAGCTGCCGATAGGCTTCCCGGCGGCTGTCTTCCAGGGCTTCCGCCAGCTTCCGCTCCACCGCCGGATCCTCCAGCCGCCCGGTGAGCAGAGGGGAGAACCGCTTCCCGCCCAGCCGGATGGCTTCCTGGACGGCTTCCGGGAAGGTCTTTTTCATGCCGGTGTACAGATGGGTGGAATAGGTCACATTGTCCAGCCAGTCCATGAGCCCGATGACGTCCACCATCTGCCTGCAGGGGCATTCCAGCCGGACATAGGATTCCGGGTATCCCCCGGAGCCGTCATACCAGGCGTGATGTCCCAGGGCCACGGGGGCGAAGGGACGGGTGGAGGGCTGCCTGGACAGGCGGTCCTCCCCTATCTGGGTGTGCAGCCCGGCCAGCTCGTATTCCTCCTCGAACCATTGTCTGGCCGTCTGGGAATACAGATTGGGGAAGCTGATCTTGCCCGTGTCGTGGAACAGGCCGGCTTTCATGGCGTAATCCAGCACGGCGTCCTTCTTCTGACGGGAATCCGCTATTTCACGGATGGCATCCATGTCGTCGAAAAAGCCCGGCTCCTCCTCCAGGAGAATTCGGCAGAAAGCGGCGGCGGTCCTGCCCACGGTATGGGAATGGACATAGATCTCCGGCACGAAACGCACCAGGAGCCTGCGCAGGAGATCGCCGTAGGAGATGCCGCTTTCGGTCTCCACGAACCCGATCGTCATCTGCCGCAGGGCAAAGAACAGGGTTTCGTTCTCCGCAGGCTGGGGAAAGCGCTCCGCATAGTCGGTGGCGCGCCGGTAAAGGCTGTCCAGGTATTCCCTGCGCTTCGGGACCTTCTCCGGATTCTCCTGCAGGAAATTGCAGTAGAACGCGGGAAGGGATATCATGGCATAGATACCCTCCGCGGAGTGGTCTGTGTCATCCGCCTGGTCCATGAGAAGCTCCATCTTGCCCAGCAGGCCGTCCAGCGAATCCAGGCCGCAGTAATAGTTGATGGAATCATAGGAAAAGGAGATCCTGGCAGAGGGCTGCTCCCCCCGCTCCCGGGCCTGGGCCATCTGTGTCTGGTAGACGATGTAGACCGATTCCATCACATCGGCGATGTCCTGGGGGGTCATGGCCTTCTCCCTGCTGCGGGAGAGGCTGGCCACCATCTGCAGATGGGTCATGTAGATATACCGGTTCCAGGGCAGCTCGGGAGCCTTCTCCTGATACTCCTTGTCCTGCATGATCTTCAGGGTGTATTTCACCAGCTGGATCTTCTCGCTGGGGGACTTGAACTGCCCTAAGGCCACGTTGGCCCTGGAGCGCAGGATGTACCCCTTCGTCCCGCTGTCCTCTATCTCATCGAAATACTTCAGATAGGCGGCGGCCTCCATGAAGCACAGGCGCATCCGGGAGGTGTAGCCGTCCGCGGCGCTCTCCAGCCCCATGAGCTTGGTGCTAAGGCAGTTGTAGCCCATGCCCAGCCAGTATAGCTGGCGAATCATGTCGTCCCGGCTCTTCCTGAGCCTGGACCTGCTCAGCAGCGCCCGGTAGATCTGGCGGAACAGCCCCGTGTCCAGCTCGCTGCGGCCGTCGAACAGGGCCCCCGCGAATTCCTCCAGCTCCCGAAGCTGCCCATCGTCCGCCTCGAACAGGCGGTCCAGCAGGGGGAACAGATTCTCCCGCAGGAGGCTCATGTTCCGGGCCACGATTTGCTCCATCCTGTCCCGGCGCTGCCGCTGTCCGTCCAGATAGGCCTCAAAGTCCGGCGCGTCCTGGTTCCTCTCCACGGAAAGCCGGGAGATCTCTTTTAAGTTTGCGATATATTCTTCCTGATATGGCTGCATGGCTTAACCCTTTTCTTCCATGGAATGATTTTCATCCGTTTCCTTCAGCTGCCGGTGCAGGATCTCCTGCAGCCGCTCCATGCTCACGGGCTTGGCCAGATGCTCGTTCATGCCGGCCTCCCTGGCGGTGCGGATGTCCTCCACGAAAGCGTTGGCGGTCATCGCCACGATCCAGACCTTCTCCGCGTCCGCCCTGGGCAGGGTGCGGATATGCATGGTGGCCTCGTATCCGTTCATCACCGGCATCTGGACATCCATGAAGATCAGGTCATAATAGCCCTCCGGGGAGGCCTGGAACTTTTCCAGGGCCATGGCCCCGTTGTCCGCCACCTCCGCGTGCACCCCGTTGCAGGAGAGCATCTCCAGGGCGATTTCCTGGTTCAGCTCATTGTCCTCCACCAGCAGCACATGACGGCGGCTGTAGTCCGCAGAATCGGCGGCGGAGTCGTCCTCATGCTCATTGCCGCTCTCCGTCAGCTTTGCCAGCGTGTCCAGCAGCCTGCTTTTGAACAGCGGGCAGGGCACGAAGGCGCTGACGCCTGCCCGGGTGGCGCGGTATTCCAGCTGCGCCCAGTCGGCTTCGGATATGAGCAGGATGGGGAAGTCCGGGCCTGCGGCCTGCCGCACATGGGAGGCCAGGTTCAGCACGGGCATATCCTCCAGCTCCTGTCCCAGGAACAGGGCACAGGGCATGCGGCCCTCGCTCTGGGCCTGGGTCAGGCAGGCTACGGCATCCAGGGCGCTCCTCACCCGGGTGAAAAGGATGCCCTCGCCCTCCAGGCATGCCGCCAGCCTTTCGGCCCGGCTGTCCAGGCCTTCGGCTATGAGCACGGTCTTCCCCTTCAGCCTTTCATAGGAGCTCCTGGACTGGGGCATGGGGGTCAGGGGGAGCTGCACCCGGAAGCGGCTGCCCACGCCCTCCTGGCTCTCCACCTGTATCCGGCCGCCCATGCGGTCTATCAGGCTCTTCACGATGGACATCCCTAAGCCCGTGCCCTCGATCTTGCTCATGGTGGAATTGTTGGCCCGCTCAAAGGGCAGGAAGATGCGGCCAAGGAACTCCTGGCTCATGCCCAGCCCATTGTCCTGGCAGACGAAGTCCAGCCACAGGCCCTCCCCCTTCTCCCCGGCAGGGTCGGGGGCGGCGTACTGGGAGATGGAGACCAGGATCTCGCCTCCGTCCGGGGTATATTTGATGGCGTTCCCGATGATGTTGACCAGGATCTGGCGCAGCCGCAGGGAATCGCCGCACAGGTTCTCCTCCCGGATCAGGCCGATGTCCAGCTTCAGGGCATGGCCCTTCTGGGCCGCCTGGGGGCGCACGATGACGGCCACGTCATGGATCAGGTCGGCCAGGGAGAAGAGCTCGTCGTTCAGGCTCATCCGCCCGCTGTCGATTCGGGAGATGTCCAGCACGTCGTTCACCAGGCTCATGAGGTGGGAGGAGGCGGTCTGTATCTTGCGGAGGCAGTCCTGCACCCGGGCCTTCTCATCGATGTGGGACAGGGCGATGGAGGTCATGCCGGCGATGGCGTTCATGGGCGTGCGGATGTCGTGGGACATATTGGACAGGAAGACGCTCTTGGCCTGGTTCGCCGCCTCCGCGGCGCTCAGGGCTTCCTCCAGCTGCTGGTTCATCTGCAGCAGCTCGGCCTCGCTCTTCAAGCGGCTGTCCCTGCTGCCCAGGATCCACAGCATATGATCCGCGTCCAGCGCTACCGGAGCGCTGTCCAGATAGGATGGGGCTGGTTTCGGGGCCGGGGTGCCCAGCAGCTCGGCCGCGGATATGCCGATCAGGTCGCAGGCGGCCTGGTCCGCATACAGAATCCGGAAGGGCCTGTCCGGGCCTGATTCTACGATTAGATATCCTTTTTGGGCGTCTGCGCCGATTTTCTTCCCTGTATCCATCCCCATACTCCTTTTCACAAGGCCTTTGCCGATTCTTTCCTTATATTGTATATTGTACGTTTCCGTCGATGGTTTGTCAACTTTCTTTGTCGCCGGGTATGTGTCAAGTCCTAATTGGCATTTTTCTCTTTTTTATAGATGTCCGACATTT
>CAMTBF010000143.1 GCA_947068385.1 uncultured Lachnospiraceae bacterium | reverse complement strand
AAAAGGGGAGCGAAAGAATGGCAAGAATGAGCAGGAAGGTTGCCGTAAAGAGGGGAGGTTATACTGGCCTTAGCAAATCGGTAAAACCCCGATTGCAAAAAAGAATACGAAAAGGAGTCTGACATGAGCGCGAACATCATCGAGACCGAGAATCTCACAAAATCCTACGGCGACTTCACCGCCGTATCATCCTTAAGCCTCCATATCAAGAAGGGCAGCGTCTACGGCTTCCTGGGCCCCAACGGCGCCGGGAAGTCCACCACCATGAAGATGCTCCTGGGGCTGACGAAGCCCACCAGCGGAAGCTTCCATATCAATGGCAGAACCTACCCAAAAGACAGGCTGGCCATCCTGCGGGACATAGGCTCTTTCATAGAGGCCCCCGCTTTCTACGGGAACCTCACCGGGGAGGAGAACCTGGAGATCCTGCGCCGCATCCTGCAGCTGCCCAGATCCGCCGTGGAGGATGCCCTGGAAATCGTAGGGCTCACGGAGCACAGGAAGCGGCTGGCGAAAAAGTATTCCCTGGGCATGAAGCAGCGGCTGGGCCTTGCCGGGGCGCTGCTGGGGCATCCCCCTATCTTGATCCTGGATGAGCCCACCAACGGGCTGGATCCCATCGGCATCCATGAGATACGCACTTTGGTGCGCTCCCTGCCGGAAAGGTACGACTGCACGGTGCTGGTGTCCTCCCACCTGCTGCCGGAGGTGGAGCTGATGGCAGATGACTTCGGCATCCTGAACCACGGCAGGCTCCTGTTCGAGGGAACCATGGGGGCCATGAAGCGCACTGCGGAGGCCGCGGGCCTGCCCACTTACAACTTAGAGGAGACTTTTCTCGCCATGATCGACATGGACAACCGGAATCGAGGTGAGCGCAGATGACAGGTTACGCAAGTCCCTTTTGCATGCCTTTCCTGGAGACGCGGAAAATGAAGCGCACTGGCTTCTGCCAGGCCTTTCTCGGTGGCGGAGCGCTGGCGGCTCTGGTACCTGTGGTGAACATGGCCGTGCGGGCGGAGACCTTTACCTCCCAGCCGGGCAGCCCTTTCCGCATCCTCATGGAGGCCAACTGGCAGCTCATGGCGCAGCTGAACATCTTCCTCCTGGTCTGTGGTGCCTGCCTGCTCTACCACACGGAGTACGCGGATAATGCCATCCAGAAGGCCCAGTCCCTGCCCCTTAGGCCCTCCGGCCTGTTCCTGGGGAAGCTGGGGATATTGCTGACCGCCTGCCTGATTCCCCTGTGCCTGGAGACGGCCTCCCTGACCCTGTGCTGCATGCACTGGTTCCCGGACAGGCCGGGCGAAAGCCTCCGGATACTGACCGGCATGGCCTTTGCGTTCGCCATGCTGCTGCCCACCGGGGCGGCCATGCTGCTCCTCTCCTCCATGTGCCGGAACATGTGGATCAGCCTGGGAGCCGGGGTGATTCTGGTCTTCTTCGCCTCCATGCTGACTACCAGTTTGTCTTCCATCGGCGGTGCCCTGGCGCTTGTGCCTTTCTGCGGCCCTTATCGGATGCTGCATGAGCTTCCGGACAGGGAGGCGGCGCTGTGGACGGCCTGTCTGTGCCTGGGGGAGGTCGTCCTGCTCTGCGCCGCGGAGCGCGTTTATCAATCTATCAGGAGGTGCTTTGCATGAAAACGGAATTCCGTCCGCTCAACCTTTTCTCCCTCTTCGGCGTGGAGCTGTTGAAGATACGCCGGTCGAAAATCTTCTGGATTCTGCTGATTCCGGCCGTGATGATGTGGCTGCCCTCGGCCATGAACGCCAACGTGAACTTCATAGGCGCCTACGACATCTCCCCGGAGCACAATTATTTCATCCAGGGGTATATGGGCATGGCATGGTTCATGATTCCCGCCACGCTGATTGTCTGCACGGTGCTGATGCACCAGACGGAAAGTTCCGGCCGGGGGCTGGTAAAATGCCTCTCCCAGCCAGTGTCGGCCTGGAAGATTTGCCTGGCCAAGTTCCTGGTGGCAGTCTTCCTCACCGCGGTGCAGTTGGTTCTGTCCATCGTGGCATACTACGGGTCGGCGATGCTGGCTTCGAGGCTGTATGACTACGACTTTGTACTGCCCTTTCCCTATGTATGCCGGGTTGCTTCCCTGATCTACGCTGCCGTTATCCCTGCGGCGGCTGTGTACTGGATGATCGGCGTACTGATCCGGATTCCCATCTTCTCAGTAGGGCTGGGGCTGGCCTCCATCGTGCCCTCGGTGCTGATGCTGAACACAAAGATGTGGTACTGCTATCCTTTTGATTATCCTTTTTACATGCTGATGACAGAGTACGGAAAACTGGTGCCGGAGCTCTTCTCCACAAAGGCGGCGCTGATTCCCATGGTGCCCATCGGCATCGGCACCACGCTCCTGTGCCTGGCTGTGGCCTGCTCGCGGTATGGAGCTGTGGAACGAAATTTCGACTCTCTATGATATAAAATTTAGAATGAATGAAAAAGAAAGGAAAGTTGACTATTATGAAAAACAACAATCTGAAGCAAACCGTCTTGACTGTCATCTGCATCGTCATGCTATTCCTGCCCTGGACCATCCTGCCACTGCGCAGCTTCCCCTGGGCCCTGGAGTCCCCGGCTGCGGAAATCATGATTTCCGGCTACGCGGCGTTCATGATCTTCAGCGGGATATTCACAGCCCTAGTCTATGTGAAAGGAAAAGTCCAGCATACGCTCATGAAGCTCTGCGTGGTCATAAATGGCCTCTATGCTTTGGGAGGCATCATCGCCTTTGTGCTGATGATATCTCAGGGGACGCTGCCTTTGGGAAAATAGCGCAGAGCCATTGGCCCAACCGGGAAGAATGCCCGCACTTTGGGCATTCTTCCGCGTAAGATTGGCCCGTAAAGCGAACTTGTTTGCTTACGGGCCTAGAAGTTCTAAGCCTGTGTTCTTTACAGGCTTAGAACTTCTTCTCACGCTTCTTCCTGCATCCACACCCGCATCTGGTTCTCGCCCCGGTTAGCCCAGGCGTAGTAAGGGATAGCCGTCATCTGCGCCTTCTCCTTCACAGGAGGCTCCTCGCTGTACAGCTCATCGCTGCCCACCATGCGGATGCCCTCAAATTTCAGCAGCACATTTCCTTTCAACACGCCCTCCTCGCAGGTCACGGCCTCCGCCTTCAGCTCCTTGGGAATCCGCAGGCTCTGAATCAGCTCCCCATTGTCCACGCCCTCGAAGCAGTAGACCACAGGCCCACGAAGCAAAGCCACGCAGCCCGCGTCCTCCCGTACATGCTGGTTCGCGTAGGCCTTGCGCACCTCCATGGGGAATTCCACCTCTACTACATCTCCGTCTTGCCACTTCCTGGTAATATAGGCATAGCCCTTCTTCATCAGGCCCTGCATGTCCAGCCTCTCTCCGCCTACGGTCAGGGACACCCTTTCGTCCTCCGGCTTCACATAATAAGGGATGTGTATGGCAAAGGTGAACGCCTCCTCCGTCTTGGGCGCGACGGTATAGCGGGTCTTCCCCTCCCAGGGGTAGCTGGTCTCCACGGTCACGTCCGCCTTCTCCAGCTGCGCCCTCTGCCCGATCATCAGGTGGGAGTAGACGGTGGAATCGTTCTCGCTCCAGCAGTACTGCCCCAAAGAGGTCACTAGCCGCACCAGGTTGGGCGGGCAGCAGGCGCAGGCGTACCAGCCGGGCCTTACCGGCAGGGAATGCTGATACCCGAAGAGCTTCCCGGACACGCCCGGCTCGCACTCCAGGGGATTCACGTAGAAATACTTCTTCCCGTCCAGCTGCATGCCGCTGATGGTGCTGTTGTACAGCTCCTTCTCCATGATGTCCGCGTAAGCGCCGTCCATCTCCATCTCCAGCATCCGGTGGGCGAAGAACACCATGGCGATGGAGGCGCAGGTCTCCGCGTAGGCCATGTCGTTGGGCAGCTCATAGTTGTTGGAGAAAGCCTCCCCCTCCGGGTTCCCGCCCAGGGCGCCGGTGATGTACATCTTCTTGTTCACCACATTGTCCCACAGGGTCCTGCAGGCCTGATACAGCCTCTCGTCCCCCTCCGTGCCCGCCAGGTCCGCCATGGCGGTGTACATGTACAGGGCGCGGACCGCATGGCCCACCGCCTCCTTCTGGTCGTAGATGGTCTCATGGGCCTGGTTGTAGCTCACGTCCATGGCCTCGATGCTGTACTGCCCCCAGTGCTGCCAGCCGCGTTTCAGCTTCTCCTGGTGGAAGTAGTCCGGGTTCTTGCCCCTCTCCTCCAGGAAATATTTGGCCATGTCCCTGTACTTTTCCTTGCCCGTGGCCCGGTAGAGCTTCATCAGGCCGATCTCCACCTCCTGATGCCCGGGAATGCCGTGCTCCTTGTCCTCCCCGGGGCCGAACCGGTCTATGATGTGGTCGGCCATGCGCTCCATCACATGCAGGAGCTTGTCCTTCCCGGTGACGTCGAAGTAGGCCACGGCGGCCTCCATCATATGCCCCGCGCAGTAGAGCTCATGGCACTCGTGGAGGTTCTGCCAGCGGCGCTCCGGCTCCTTGATGGTGAAATAGGTGTTCAGGTAGCCGTCGGGCTGCTGGGCCTTCTCTATGATGTCGATGATGTCGTCCGTCCGCTTCTCCAGCGCCGGGTCGGGCTTCACGGACAGGGAATAGGCCACGCCCTCCAGCCATTTCGCCACATCGCTGTCCTGGAACACCATCCCGTAGAACTCCCCCTGGCTCAACCCCGCGGCGATACGGAAGTTCTCGATGGCGTGGCTCTTTGCCACCCCGGGGACTTCATCGTTCAGAACCTTTTCCTGGAAAGGGATGACTACGTCTATGACTTTCTCCTGCATCCCGCTCCAGAATCCGTCCGCCACCTTCACCTGGCTGACATTTACCTCTTTTGCTGCTTTTTTCATAGCTATCCTCCATTCTGCCGCCTGGCGGCATTGCTCATCCTGCTATCTATCATAGTCATACATGTATACAAAAATAAATATTTTTTGGAAAAGGGATTGCCTGTTTCCTAGGACTATGTTATCATTTTCTTAAATTAAGACAACATACAGTTTTCAATGAAAGGTGGACAAATCATAGATGTTGTACCTGGTATCCGATGCCTCCAGACCGGTCCGGTTCCTGTCCGCGGGCAGCCTCACCAATGAGGACCAGTTCCTCCATGCCAAACGCGCCATCCAGTCCTATGAGCTTATCTGTGTGGCGAAGGGCACCCTCCACATCCAGGCAGGGCAGAGGAGCTATGCCCTGGGCCCCGGGCAGTTCGTGCTGCTGTTTCCGGAGGAATGCCATTTCGGCACACAGCCTTCCCAGGGGGAGCTTTCCTTCCACTGGACCCATTTCCATTTCGACAGCGACGACAGCGCGGTATGCGACGAGGAGCAGGCCTCTGCCCTTTTCCTGGAGGAGGGCCGCCCCCGCTACATCCTTCCGGAGACCGGGACGCTGTCCGCCAACAGCCGGGTCAATGTGCTGTTCGTACAGCTCCTGGACCTGGCCAAGCGCTTAGGGGACTTGTCTGCCATGCAGTGCAGCTATGCCCAGAGCACGCTGCTGTTAGAGCTGACGAACGAATGCTTCTTCCGGCATCACCTGATGCAGCAGAGCGAAAAAATCCCCCTGGGCATGGCGGACCTGATGGAATGGCTGCAGCTCAATTTCGACACGTCGCTTTCCGTGGCGGGCATCGCGGAGAAATTCGGCTACCACCCCTCCTACCTGACCTCTGTGTTCAAGCGCTGCAGCGGCTGCACCATCACGGAGTACCGGAACCGCCAGCGCATCCAGGTGGCGAAGAACCTGCTGACCTCCGCGCCGAAGCTTTCGCTGGCGGAAATCGGCTCCCATGTGGGCATCGGGGATGAAAAGTATTTCATGCGTCTCTTCAAGCGCTACGAGGGCATCACGGCCACCGCCTACAGAGAGGCCTTCTCCAGGAAGCCCATGAACCGGTAGTCACATCGGAGAAAAAGGGCCTTGATTTATGGATTCGCTCTATTATATAATGGGGATGCCGCCATCAGGCGCGCAATCTCAAAACCATCAGGAGGGAAAGCTATGCTGGAATTTCGATATGACACGCAGCTGTTGATAGAGGGGGAGGATCTGGACGAGGAGCAGATTACGGATTATTTTACGGAGAACTTCAGGGGCGACTGCCTGCTGGCGGTAGGGGACGAGGAGCTGATCAAAATCCACTTCCACACCAACGAGCCCTGGAAAGTCCTGGAGTACTGCGCCTCCCTGGGAGAGATTCATGACATTGTCATTGAGGACATGGACAGGCAGGCCAGAGGGCTACAGGGCTAAGTGTGCAAAGATTTTTTAAGCTGGCACTGACATCGCAGGCGGACAGATTTCACCTGAAACAAGGAGAAAACCGGGATGTACGAAAACGCATATGCAGTTCCTTATTTGTACGATAGGATTTATAGAAAACCCTTTTCTTTCGACAGGCCGCTGGCTGTGCAGGTTCCGGGATCCAAGAGCATCACCAACCGGGCACTGCTGCTGGCCACGCTGGCGGAGGGGTCTTCCACGCTGCGGGGGGCACTTTTTTCCGATGATTCCAGGCATTTCCTGCAATGCGTGCAGGACCTGGGATTTGAGACGGAGGTTCATGAAGACGAGCGTTTAGTCAGAATTCATGGCCGGGGAGGCGCGGTGCCTCTCCCAGAAGCCAGCCAATATGTGGGCAGCGCCGGCACCGCGGCGCGCTTTCTGACGGCTTTCCTGGGGCTTTCCCATGGGGTCTACCATATGGATGCCTCGGAGCAGATGCGCAGACGCCCTATGGCACCGCTGCTGAATTCCCTGGAGGAGCTGGGGTGTGAGGTCATTTATGAAGCGAACGCTGTGGAATCTCGCTTTCCCAAGGGAAACTTTAGCTTTCCCTTTACTTTGCGCAGCCATGGCTTCCAGAAGGACTACATCAATATAAACATCGATGAGAGCAGCCAGTTCCTGAGCGCCCTGCTGATCGTCTCCTGTCTGTGCGGGCAGGATTTTACGACGCGCATCCAGGGCACCCACGGCATGGCCTACATCGAGATGACGCGCAAGATGATGGCACAGTTCGGCGTGGAGGCCCTGCGGCAGGACGAGAGGACTTTCCTCACCAGGGCCGGACAGCATTACAGGGCCCTGGACTACCAGATAGAGCCGGATGCCTCCGCGGCCTGCTATTTCTACGCCATGAGCCCGCTGCTGGGCATTCCCATGCGGGTGGACAATGTGCACTTCGATTCCCTGCAGGGGGATGTGGAATTCCTCCGGATACTGGAGCGGATGGGATGCCGGGCGGCGGATGCCCCAGAGGGCATCGTGCTGGCGCCTCCGGCGGAGGGGATTTTCCACGGTATCACCGTGGACATGTCGGTATGCTCCGACCAGGCCATCACTTTGGCCGCCATCGCACCTTTCGCGGATGCCCCTACCACGATTACAGGCATCGGGCACATCCGCCTCCAGGAGAGCGACCGCATCGCGGGCATCGCCGCGCAGCTGTCCGGGATGGGCATCCGCTGTGAAGAGCGGGCAGACAGCATCACCGTCTACCCGGGCTCTCCAAAGCCCTCCACCGTGGAGACCTACGACGACCACCGCATGGCCATGGGCTTCGCCCTCACCGGGCTACGCAGCCCCGGCATCGCCATCGCCAATCCTGGGTGCTGCCGCAAGACCTTCGAGGATTACTTTACGGTGCTGGAGGATTTGGCGAAGCGGCTTGCGCCGTCTTAGCCCAAACGAACCATATCACAAAGCGGCTGCATATACCGCCAGGCATCTGCAGCCGCTCTGTTCCCTGCTCATCACCTAGTCGGCAATCCCTCCCCGAGCCGTGTCCAAGCTATAGCAAAGATACTCCATATCATATCCCTCGCTCTCAAATAATCTATTCGATGCTATGTTGTCCGGCTTGACCTTCGCGACCAGCCTCTTGATGTGCGGGTATCTGCTCGCCACTTCCTTTGCAACCAGCCGAAGCATGATCCGTCCAAAGCCCTGCCCTCTATATTGCGAAGCGACGCTGTATCCCACCTCGGCTTCATCAGCGTCCATGTTCAGCCTGATTTGGCCAACCGGCGTATCATCATCCATAAGGATGTATTGGAGGACCCTCTCATCCTCCATCATGCGTC
>CAMTBF010000142.1 GCA_947068385.1 uncultured Lachnospiraceae bacterium | reverse complement strand
TGTTACGGACTTTCACCGATTAGATTGCGCCCATACTGGGCGCACATACAAAAAATTAAGCGCACAGAAAACCGATACGCCAGAGGAAGCATAGGAGTACCCTGCCACGAATAGGGTCATTATACCATAAATACAAAAACTGCTATTTTTTGGCATTTTGAGAAAATTTATTTTGGAACTTGCTACCACGTAAGTGGCTTGGTACAATAGAGGAATCAAAAACCATGCCATCATTTACGGAGGGCAAATGAAGATTTTAGGGAGGGAAAGCATGGCAGATAGGAACACGCCGCGACTGGAAACAGAAAGGCTGATATTGAGAAAATTCACGGAAAATGATATGGAAGCGCTATACCTGATACTGAGGGACAAAGAGGTCAACACTTTTCTGCCCTGGTTCCCTTTGAAAAGCATTGAGGAAGCGAAGGCCTTCTTTGAGGCAAGGTATGCGGCAGAGTATGAAAAGCCCCAGGCCTACGCCTATGCCATCTGCCTGAAAGAGGACGACTATCCGATTGGCTACATAAAGGTGGATATGGACGAAAGCCATGACTTTGGCTACGGGCTTCGGAAGGAGTTCTGGCACCGGGGGATCGTCACGGAAGCCGGGAAAGCTGTCATAGCGCAGGTGAGAAGAGACGGCCTCCCCTATATCACGGCGACCCATGACGTCAACAATCCCCGCAGCGGCGGGGTCATGAGACAGCTGGGGATGAAATATCAGTATTCCTATGAGGAACAGTGGCAGCCCAAGGATTTCTCAGTTACCTTCCGGCTATATCAGATGAATTTCGATGAAAAAGACAGAAACGTCTTCGGGAAATATTGGGACGAGTCTGCCGTGCATTTTGTGGAGGCAGGGATTTAGCCATTGGTAGCAGGGAACAGCGCGTGGACGAGCCGGAGGGACAGCCATGGCTGTGGCATGCTGAAAGCGGTAACCGGTCAATTTTTGCCAAAGGAAATCAAGAATGTCATATTGCCAGTGCAGTGTCTTGGCTTTATGCTAAAGGCGAATGCACACAGGGCTATGCGCATCTCGCATGGCGGGAATGGCACAGCGTCCGCCAGGCGGATGGGGAATCCGCAGCGGAAAGAGGGGCTGGCGCTGCGCTGAGCAGAAGGAGGAGCGAGGCATGTGGAACGAGGCAATATGGCTGGGGCTGCCCAGGGCAGAGATTGAGGAGAAGAGGATTTATCAAGGCGATATGAACGGGAGGTTCGCCTACTATCGCCTGGAGGTGGAGCTGGAGCGGCCGGGGGAGCTTACGGCGGACATTTCTGCCAATTCCAGGTACCGTCTGTGGATAAACGGAGAGCCGGTATTGTCCGATCCCTGCCGCAGCGACAGATTCAGACAGTATTACGAAACCGTAGAATTGGGGGAATATCTGAAGCCGGGAAAGAATGTATTTGCCGTGCAGGTGCTCCTCTGCGACAGCATGTACGTAAAGGAGGGGCCGGGGGACGACCGGGCGCCGCTCCACAGCGTGGATACCCTGCCTGCGGGCCACAGGCTGGCCATGGAGGGCACCATAAAGGATTCATCCGGCAACTGCCTGGCGGGGGTGACCACCGGAAAGGCCCCCTGGAAGGTCTGGCTGGACAATACCTGGTACCTGACAAAGGAGCCAGTGGTGAATGGGAACATGGGGGCCCTGACGGAGAAAATCGACTACAGGCGCACATTCGGCGACTGGAAACTGGCCGGTTTCGATGCCTCCGGCTGGCGGGAGGCCGAGAAGCTGGACATGGTGAAGAGCGGGTTCGAAATGCAGTTCGGCATCCTGAAGACCTTCATGATGGAGGAGAGGCCCATCCCGTTGCTGTATGAGCGCCCGGACACCCTGAGCAAAGAGCTGGGGGAGGCCGTGATGGGAGATGAGGACTGCGTGACGGTCGCGCCCGGCCAGTCCTGCAGGCTGCTGTTTGATGCAGGCGGGCTGACCAACGCCTACATGCGCTATGAGACCGAGGGTGGCAGGGACACGGAGGTCACGTTCACCTATTTTGAGAAATTCACCAAAGGAATCGACGAGGTGAAGCGGGACGATTATGTCCATGGGGAGATTGGGAAGAACGGACAGGTAGACAGCATCGTCTTAAAGGGCGGGAAGCTCCTGTACGAGCCGTTCTGGTATCGGACCATGCGGTTTTTACAGATAGAAATCAAGGCGGCGGACGAGGCGGTGCGCTTCTACAGGCCCCGGCTGCTTAAGACAGGCTATCCCTTAAACCCCGGCTCTGTCGTGAAGTCCTCCGCGGCCTGGGTGGAGCAGGTCTATGAGATGTGCGTCCGCACGCTCCAGGGCTGCATGATGGAGACCTATATGGACTGTCCGTTCTGGGAGCAGATGCAGTATCCCATGGACACCAGGCTCCAGGCCCTCTTCACCTATGTGTGCAGCGTGGACACCAGGCTGGCCCGGAAGGCCCTGCAGGACTTCCATGACTCCATGCTGCCCATGGGGCTGATCCAGGGCCGGGCCCCCAGCAACCCCAGGCAGATCATCTCCACATTCTCCCTGCACTATATCTTCATGCTGGCAGAGTATTACAGACGCACCGGGGATGGGGATGTGCTGAAGCTTTACAGGGCGGACGCGGACATGATACTGGAATACTACGACAGGCACATCGGCGCCCTGGGGCTGGTGGAGAACCTGGGGTACTGGGATTTCGTGGACTGGCAGGAGGACTGGCATAATTCCGCAGGCCGTCCGGCCGCGGTGTCCAAGGGGCCGTCCACCATCATCAATCTGATGTACGGCAAGGCGCTTTTGGATGGGGCCGAAATCAATGAGGCCACAGGGCGCGAGAGCCTTGCAAGCCATGGGCAGATAGGAAGCCCATTTCTCCGCCAGCGCGTCCGCTTGATGGAGCTCCTTTTTCAGGCCTCTTTCCTCCCAGTATCTTAAGGTCTCCGCGCTTCCCTCATCGGGATTCGCCAGCATGCACTCCTGATTTTCCAGGATAGCATTCCATGAAAGAGGGCCGGTCTGCGGAACAGGGAAAACCTGGGGGCAAAGCGGCTGCAGGCAGCCTGCCCGAGGGCCGGAAACAGGAGCTGCTGCAGAAGGTCTGGAAGCTGGAATACTGGCTGGAGGGCATGGAGGAGGAGAACACCCTGGCGCTGCTGCGGGAGCTCCAGAGAGACCTGCAGGCCATCCGGAGCATGCACGATTTGTTCGCCCTGGAGGTGTACTGCACCATCAGCTCCAAGCTCATCGGCTGGATCAAGCGCCTGGGCCTGCAGGAGGAGATTGCGCTGCGCGTGGGCACCATGAATCTGTACAATGTATCTTTCCACGAAAATTGGCAGGACGCTTTCGGATACCTGCGGAACGTGGCCGAGAATATCTTTTCCCTGAAAAAAGAGAACGCCGAGAAGCAGACCGAGGACGTGGTGAACCAGGTGAAGAAGTACATCGTGGAGAACCTGGGCGGGGACACCTCCCTGTACAACCTGGCGGATCAGGTGCATTTCAGCCAGGAATATCTGCTGCGGATCTTCAAGAAGAAGGAGGGCGTCACCATCCTGCAGTACATCAACGACCTGAAGCTGTCCGCGGCCAAGCAGCTGCTGTCGGAGGCGGAGCTTCCCGTAAAGGAAATAGCGGAGCAGCTGGGCTTCACCAGCCAGGGGTACTTTGGGCGCTTTTTCCGCAACAAGACAGGGCTGACGCCCAACGCCTACAGAGAAGGACAGAGGCGCTGAGCATTGCGCCTGTAGACCAGCTTTTCCCCAGAATCATTAGAAAATAGCATAGGAAAGAAGGATAAGGAATATGGAATGGAAGAAAAGAGTCAGGACTTACAGCGGGACCAAGGACCACACCCCCTCAGAGCGGGAGAAGCGCAATCGCCAGATAGCGCGCAGGGCAGCCGCCGAGGGCATGGTGCTTTTGAAAAATGAAGGCATCCTGCCTTTGAAGGCGGACGCGAAGGCCGCCCTCTTCGGCGGCGGGGCGGTGAGCACCATCAAGGGCGGCACCGGCTCCGGGGACGTGAACGAGCGGGAAGTGGTGGGCATCTACCAGGGCTTCCTGGACGCGGGCATCCCCCTGACCAACCAAAGCTGGCTGGAGGAGTACGCCAGGATCTACCGCCAGGCCAGAGAGGACTGGAGGCAGGAAATCCTGGATCAGGTGGCCAAGGATAAGGACAAGAAATTTTTCCAGATCTACTCCACCCATGTGTTCCGCATGCCGGCGGGCGGCCCCATGGATGCCGGCCAGGTGGAGGATGCGGACGTGGCGTTCTACGTCATCAGCCGCACCGCGGGGGAGGATGCGGACAGATTCCTTGCGCCCGGGGATTATTACCTGACGGACGCTGAGAAGGCTGACCTGAATTTCCTGGACAGCCACAATGAGAATTTGGTGGTCATCCTGAACACCGGCGGCGCTATGGATCTGCAGGACATCCTGGGCCTGTCCCATCTGAAAGCCTTGCTGAGCATCGTACAGCCCGGCATGGAGGGCGGCCATGCCCTGGCGGATGTGCTCACCGGAAAGGTGACGCCCAGCGGCAAGCTGACGGACACCTGGCCAAAGGCTTATGACCACATCCCCAATTCCGAGAATTACAGCCACAATAACGGCAATGTACAGAAGGAATACTATACCGAGGGAATATATGTTGGTTATCGCTATTTCGATAGCTTTGAGAAGGAAGTGGCGTTCCCCTTTGGGTTCGGCCTGTCCTATACGGATTTCTCCATTGAGACTATAGAGCTGTCGGCGAACGGCCAGGGCGTGGATGGTCAGGACGATGCCCGGATATCAGAAAGCCAGAGCGATGCGCAGACATCAGGCGGCGTACAGGTGTCAGGCAGCACACAGACATCGGACGGCACCTGCCAGGTGCCCTGCGTCACTGTGAAGGTGACCAACATCGGCGCGGTCCATTCCGGCAGGGAAGTGGTACAGATCTACGTCTCCTGCCCCCAGACGGCATTGGCCAAGGAACGCCGCAGGCTCTGTGGATTCGGGAAGACCAAAGTGCTCGCGCCGGGAGAGAGCGAGCAGCTGCGGATTCCCATTCCCGTGAAGAACCTGGCCTCTTTCTCGGAGGAAAAGTCGGCCTGGGTGGTGGAGAAAGGACAGTATGGCATCTGGGTGGGCGATTCCTCTGTAAATCTGGAGATTTCCGGCGTGCTGGAGGTGGCGGAGGACACCGTCATCGAGACCGTGCGACATATCTTGCCCCTGCAGGAGAAGCTGGAGGAGCTGACATGCCCCGAGGAAATCCGCATGGGCCAGGAAAAGGCATGGAAAGAGGCAGCGGCGGCAAAGGGGCTGCAGCCGATCAGCTTCCTGCCCCGCCGGGAGGAGGCCAGGACCTACGAGGAACATGAGGCGGCGAGAGCGGCCAGGGAGCTTGCGGCGAGGCTCACCGAAGAGCAGATGATTGCCATGGTCATCGGCGAGATCAGCAAGGGCCAGGGCCAGGCTCTGGGCAGCGCCGGCATCATGGTGCCGGGAGCCGCGGGCGAGACCAGCAGCTGCCTGGAGGAGCAGTACGGCGTGCCAGGCGTGCCTATGGCGGACGGCCCCGCAGGCATCCGGCTGATGAAATCCTACGAGGTGGACAGACAGACCGGCGGCATCAACAACCAGGGCATCTTCGGCGCGGTGGAGGGCGGCATCTTCGCCGACCGCACCAAGCACGAAAATACGGACACCTATTATCAGTACGCCACAGCCATCCCCGTGGGCACCCTGCTGGCCCAGACCTGGGATACAGCCCTGCTGGAGGAGGTAGGCCGGGCCGTGGCGGTGGAGATGGAGGAGTTCGGCATCGGCTGGTGGCTGGCCCCGGGCATGAACATCCACCGAAATCCCCTCTGCGGCAGGAACTTCGAGTACTTTTCCGAGGATCCGCTGGTGGCCGGACATATGGCGGCCGCCATCACCCGAGGGGTGCAGAGCAGGAACGGCGTGGGCACTACCATCAAGCATTTCGCCTGCAACAACCAGGAGGACAACCGCATGGGCAGCGACAGCATCGTGTCCGAGCGGGCGCTGCGTGAAATCTATCTGCGGGGCTTCGAGATAGCGGTGAAGACCGCCCAGCCCATGGCCATCATGACGTCCTACAACCTGATCAACGGCGTCCACACGGCCAACAGCAAAGACCTGTGCACCGTGGCGGCCAGGGAGGAGTGGAATTTCCAGGGGATCATCATGACCGACTGGACGACTACGATGCCCAGAGGCGGCAGCAGCTCCTGGGGCTGCATAGCGGCAGGCAACGACCTGATTATGCCGGGATACGCCGGGGACATAGAGGACATCAAGGCGGCCCTGGCAGACGGGAGGCTGGGCAAGGAGGAGCTGAGAGCCTGCGTGGAGCGGATGCTGACGATCATATTCCAGACCAACGCCTATCAGGATTCCGTCCCTTACGGGGCCAGGCTTGGAGAAACGGGTTGATACACCGCTATCCGGATATCCACCCGCCCTCCCCAGGGAGGATTCATGGCCGATTCATGGTAGAGATCATAAATTTCATTGACTTGCGCATAATATTGATATATAATAATTGTACAATAAATTGAACAATTAGCTGTACAGAAAATGGGGTGATATTATGTTAGCGGTGAATTATTCTACGATAAGAAACAATTTAAAGGCTTACTGTGATGAGGCGACTGACAACAATGAGACGGTGATCGTTACGCGCAAGGATGAAAAGAACGTTGTCCTATTGAGCCTGGAAAAATATAATCAGATGATGAAAGCGGCTCGGAATGCGGAATATCTTGCCATGCTCGACAGGGGAATAGCCCAGCTTTCCGCAGGGAAAGGGCAGCAGCATGAGCTGATTGAGGTGGACGATAGTGAATAAGCTATGGTCAGACCGCGCGTGGGACGATTATCTGTATTGGCAGATGCAGGACAAAAAGACGCTTCGAAAGATAAATGAACTGGTGAAAGATATCGAAAGGAATGGCTTGTCTGAGGGAACAGGCAAGCCGGAACCCTTGAAGCATCGGAAAGCATGGAGCAGGCGAATCGATAAGGAAAACAGGCTGGTCTACGATATGGACCAATATGGAAACCTGTGGATTATTGCCTGCAAGGGACATTATGAGGACTGAGGAGATGCCGGAAACTGGCCAGACACCCTGTGGAAAGCCCTGTATGGCTTTGGAATCATCCCCAGTGAAGTTACGCTGCAGAGAAAGAGGGGCAATCCATGGATAAACAGGACAACAGACTGATAAACGGCAAAATTGCACCGGTGCTCCTGGAGTTCGCGCTGCCGTTCATGCTGGCCAGCTTCCTGCAGTCGGTGTACGGTGCGGTAGACCTGTTCGTGGTAGGCAGATATACAGGCTCCGCGGCGGTCTCCGCCGTGTCCATCGGCTCCCAGCTGATGCTGATCGCCACCATTTTGGTGCAGGGCATCTGCATGGGCGGCACGGTGCTGATCGGGCAGCGGGTAGGGGAGGAGAACTGGCCGGGGGCGGCGGACGCGGTGGGGAACCAGTGCGTGCTGATTCTCCTCCGCGGTGGCCACCATGACGGCCCAGAACGTGGGAGCCGGACAGCGAAAGCGCGCCGTGGACTCCATGAAATACGGCATCGGATTTTCCCTGGTCTGCGGCATTCTGATTTGCCTGACATGTCAGCTGGTGCCGGAGGCGCTGATCGGCATCTTCTCCAAGGACGGGGCGGTGATTACGGCGGGAGCCCAGTATATCCGCACCTATTCCATGGACTGCGTCCTGGTGAGCTTCGTGTTCTGCATGAACGCCTATTTCAATGGAAACGGCCAGTCGTTCATCTGCTTTGCCCACAGCATTGCCGCCACGTTCCTGATCCGCATCCCGGTGACTTGGCTCATGAGCAAGGTCAGCACAGGCTCCCTGCTCCCCATGGGCCTTGCGGCACCGGCGGCTTCCCTGTTCTCCGTGGCCGTCTGCCTGATTTATTTCTGGCGGAAGGAAAATAAGGTTGTTTTCTAGCTAGAATTTGGATACAATATAGTGGAAAGCGAGGTGCATGTAAAATGATAATAGATACAAACACGATGATTTCAATTACAGAAGCGAACCAAAATTTCTCAAAAGTGACCAAAGTCGTCGATGAGCATGGCACGGCAGTTATTCTGAAAAATAATGTACCCAGATATCTGGTGATAGATTTCAGCAA
>CAMTBF010000141.1 GCA_947068385.1 uncultured Lachnospiraceae bacterium | reverse complement strand
GGGGACAACCGCAGGGAGAAGGCGGGGCTGGAGCTGGCCGTGATCGACCATTACAATGCCACCCAGCGCAGCGTGAAGACCCTGTCCGGCGGAGAGTCCTTCCAGGCCTCCCTCTCCCTGGCCCTGGGCCTGGCGGACGAGATCCAGTCCTACGCCGGGGGCATCCAGATGGACTGTATGTTCGTGGACGAGGGCTTCGGCGCTCTGGACGAGGAGGCGCTGGCCCAGGCCATGAAGGCCCTGCAGCAGCTCACCGAGGGCAACCGCCTGGTGGGCATCATCTCCCATGTGGCCGAGCTGAAGGAACGGATAGACAAGAAAATCATAGTCACGAAATGCAGGGACAGGAACGGAGTGGGCAGCAGCGTATCCGTGCAGCCCTGAGGGACAAGGCCGGAGCCGATCGCTCCGGCTGTTCCTTTGTCCGTCTCCCTGTCTTTACTCCGTTTTTACAGATATTACAGATTCCGGCGCTTGACAAATATATCGCCCGGTGATATATTGATGATATGATATATCGCCGGACGATATATTGCGCGTCGGCGTTTAGAGCATTCCGGAAGAAAAGGGAGAGGAAATGGAGAAGCAGACACCATTGACGGAAGCCCTGTTCTACATCCTGCTGTCCCTGAGGAAGCCCAACCACGGCTACGGCATCATCCAGGAGGTGGAGGGGCTTACGGACGGCCGGGTAGTGCTGGGCCCGGGGACCCTGTACGGGGCCATACAGACCATGACGGCCAAAGGATGGATCCGGATCTACAGCGAGGAGACGGATTCCCGGAAGAAGAAGGAGTACATCATCACCGAGACGGGAAGGCGGGTCTTCGCGGAGGAGAAGAGACGCCTGGAGGAGCTGCTGCGCAACGCGGAGAAAATGGAGGAGGGGACATGGTAAAGTTCAGGATGTATTTTGATAAGGACAAGGAGACGGAATATCTCAATGCTATGGCGGGGAAGGGCTATGCCATGACAGGATTCTGCGTGGGCTTCTACTCCTTTGACGAATGCTGGCCCGGGGAGTATATCTACCAGGTGGACATCACGGAGGGATTTTTCCGGGTGAGCAATGATTATCGGGAATTCATGCAGGAGATGGGCGTGGAGATCGTCTGCCTCTGGGGCCCCTGGGTCATCCTGCGCAAAAAGGCGGCGGAAGGCCCCTTCCAGCTCTATACGGACGTAGAGTCCAGCATCGAGCATTATGAGAAGATCAAAAAGCTGTTCAAGATAGCCATTGCCATGGAGATCATCTGCCTCACCATGGAGGCAAGCTGTGCCGTAGGTGCCACAGACAGTTCCTCCATCGCGATGTACCTGGCCGGTTGCAGCCTGCTGGCTGCCGTCATCGTGCTCTTGGTCCGGGAAGTCTGCCGCGTGAAGGAAATCCTGGCGGAACTCCGTGCAAGGCTGGGCCAGGAGGATCCCCACGAGACCCGGTGGGGGAACCGCAGGCCCTCCCTGTTTCTGTGCCTGGGCGTTTTCCTCAACGGCCTGACCATCCTCCTGATGCCGGAACAGGGAGGCAGCGACCTGTATGAAGCCATGAAAGGCGTCCTGCATGCCCTCGCGCTGGTCCTTATGGGCGCGGGACTGGTGGACACCCTGCGCAGGCGGGGCAGATAGGCCCCGACAGGCACACAGGGCAATGATCCGGGCAGCGGACTGCGTGAAAGCGGCATTACGGATAGTTTTGCACGGCACCGGCGGCAACTGGGTGAAAACCAGCTTGTCGTCGGTTTTGCCTATGACCACAGCTTGACATCCCTTCCGGGGAACGGTATAATCAGATTAACAGCAAGGCAGCATAGGGCAAAGGATTACAGCGAGGGGAGATACGGCATGATTCGATTTGGGACCGGCGGCTGGAGAGCCGTCATCGGGGATGGATTCACGAAGCAGAACATTCAGATCCTGGCCAGGGCATTGTGCGGGAAAATGAAGGACGAGGGCGTGGCGGAGCGCGGCATCGTCATGGGCTATGACAGGCGCTTCCTGTCCAAGGAGGCCATGCAGTGGGCGGCCTGCGTGTTCGCGGCGAACGGCATCCGGGCCAGCCTGATCAACAAGTCCTGCCCCACGCCCCTGGCCATGTACTATGTGGAGCGGCACGGCTTCCCCTACGGCATGATGATAACGGCCAGCCATAACCCGGCCATCTACAACGGCATCAAGGTGTTCACCGCGGGAGGCCGGGACGCGGACGAGGTCCAGACCCGGGAGATAGAGGCGTACATCGACAAGGTGGAGGAGCCGGTGGAGGAGATGGAGTACGCCAAGGCAAAGGCCCAGGGCCTGATCCGGGAGATCTATCCCCTGAACGAATACCTGGACGACCTGATGAAAGCTGTAGACATGGATGCCATCCGCCGCAGCAACCTCAGGGTGGTCTTAGATCCCATGTACGGCGTGTCCGAGACATCCCTGCGCACCCTGCTCCAGACGGCCCGCTGCGAGGTGGAGGTGATTCACGACCGGCATGACACCCTCTTCGGCGGAAAGCTCCCCGCGCCCTCGGCGGCCACGCTCCATATGCTGCAGACCTGCGTCACGGACGGAAACTACGACATCGGCATCGCCACGGACGGGGACGCGGACAGGCTGGGCATCATCGACGACACGGGACGCTTCCTGCACCCCAACGAAATCCTGGTATTGCTGTACCATTATCTGAAGAAATACAAGAGCTGGCAGGGCCCCGCAGTCCGCAATATCTGTACCACCCATGTGCTGGACAGGGTGGCGGAGGCCTTCGGGGAGACATGCTATGAGGTGCCCGTGGGCTTTAAATACATCTCCGCCAAGATGAACGAGACGGACGCGGTCATAGGCGGGGAATCCTCCGGCGGCCTCACCGTGCGGGGACATATCAAGGGCAAGGACGGCATCTACGCGGCCATGCTGCTGGTGGAGATGATCGCCGCGTCCGGGCAGAAGCTGTCCGAGCTGGTGGAGAACCTGGAGGCGGAGTTCGGCCGTATCGACATGGAGGAGAGGGACTATCGCTTCGATCAGGAGACCAAGGAGCGGATTTCGGACATCCTGCTGGCCCAGCGGAAGCTCCCCGAGCTGCCCTTTGAGGTGGAGAAGGTCAGCTACCTGGACGGCTCCAAGGTGTACTTTAAGAACGGCGGCTGGGTCATCGCCCGGTTCTCCGGCACGGAGCCGCTGCTGCGGATATTCTGCGAGATGCCGGATCCCAGGGACGCGGCCGACATCTGCAGGATCTACGAGGGTTTCCTGGGCGTGGGCAGAAGATAGGACAGATGGGCGGAAGGGACGCAGGATTCGCGGACAGCGGGCGGATCCGGCCCGGAAAAGCCTACAGGCTACAGAAAGGTATGGTCATTCATTATGGAAGAGATCATGGACTCGATGTCCAATGAAAAAATGCAGTTCGCGGTGCTGATAGATGCGGACAACATCAGCTCCAAGTACGCGGTCACCATATTCGAGGAGCTGGAGAAATACGGCTCCACCAGCTACCGGCGCATCTACGGGAACTGGTCGAAGGGGAACGGCTGGTCGGAGGGCATGCTCCTGGAATATTCCATCATGCCGGTGCAGCAGTTCTCCTACACCACGGGGAAGAACGCCACCGACATGGCCATGGTGATAGACGCCATGGACATCCTCTATAAGAACAAGGTGCAGGGCTTCTGCCTGGTCACCAGCGACAGCGACTTCACCAGGCTGGCCATGCGCCTGCGGGAGGAGAACATGTTCGTGCTGGGCATGGGGGAGTCCAAGACCCCGCTGGCGCTGACCCGGGCCTGCAACAGATTCATCCACCTGAACCTGGTGGCGGAGCAGAACATCGAGGAGGCCATCCCTGTCAGAGCGGGCAGCTCTGCGGAGGAGCGGGGCGCCTCATACGAGAAAGGCTCCAGGTCAGGCGGATACGGAGGATTCGGCGGCCAGGCGGACGCGGCATCCGCCGATGAGCAGAATGTGACCTCCCTGGCCGAGGTGCGCCAGGTGATCCTGGCCCTGATCAATGAGAACGGGGGGAAGCATGTGGACCTGGCCAGGCTGGGGAACCGCCTGAATGACAAGTTCTCGGATTTCGATGTGCGAAATTACGGTTATTCCAAGCTGAGCACCATGATAGACCAGGAGCTTCCGGATTTCCATGTGAAGAAGATCAGCAACCAATATTATGTGGAGCGCCGCTCCAACCTGACGAAAGAGGAGCTGGATCGGGAAATCTGCCATATGATCGAGAAGAACGGCGGCATGGTGGAGAACCTGGCCTGCCTCAACGACGAGCTGCACAAAAAGTACAGGCAGCTGGACTTCAAGCAGTTCGGCTACAGCCGGATCTCCAGCTTCTTGAGGAGCCTGAACTCCGTCACTGTCCATGAGAACGAGGTGTACCTGAAGAAGTGAGAGGAAAACTGGCATGGACATGAACATTTTCGACTATATGCGCGGCAACGACATGGAGAAGGAGGCTCCCCTGGCGGCCAGGATGCGCCCCCGGACCCTGGACGAGGTGGCAGGGCAGGAGCATATCATCGGCAAGGACAAGCTGCTCTACCGGGCCATCCAGGCGGACAAGATCAGCTCCGTCATCTTCTACGGCCCCCCGGGCACGGGCAAGACCACGCTGGCCAAGGTCATAGCCAGCACCACCAGCGCCGAATTCACCCAGATCAACGCCACTGTAGCGGGAAAGAAGGACATGGAGGAGGTGGTGGCCAAGGCCAAGGAGATCCAGGGGATGTACGGCAAGCGCACCATCCTCTTCATCGATGAGATCCACCGTTTCAACAAGGCCCAGCAGGACTATCTGCTGCCCTTTGTGGAAGACGGCACCGTCATACTGATAGGGGCCACCACGGAGAATCCCTACTTCGAGGTCAACGGGGCATTGCTGTCCCGCTCCATCATCTTTGAGCTGAAGCCCATCCCCATGGAGGCTGTCAGGGAGCTGCTGAAAAAGGCGGTCTATGACACGGAGCGGGGCATGGGGGCTTATGACGCGGTGATAGACGAGGATGCCCTGGACTTTCTGGCGGACATCTCCGGCGGGGACGCCAGGCATGCCCTGAACGCCATCGAGCTGGGCATCATGAGCACCGGCCGGAGCGAGGACGGCAGGATCCACATCACCCTGGACGTGGCCCAGGAGTGCATCCAGAAGCGGGCGGCCCGGTACGACAAGTCCGGGGACAATCATTACGACACCATCTCCGCCTTCATCAAGAGCATGCGGGGCTCCGACCCGGACGCGGCGGTGTACTACCTTGCCAGGATGCTCTACGCGGGAGAAAGCGTGGCCTTCGTGGCCAGAAGGATCATGATATGCGCCGCCGAGGACGTGGGCAACGCGGATCCCCAGGCCCTGGTGGTGGCCACCAACGCCTCCCTGGCGGTGGAGCGGATCGGCATGCCGGAGGCCCAGATTATCCTGGCCCAGGCCGCGGCCTACGTGGCCAGCGCGCCCAAGAGCAACGCGGCCAGCGCGGGCATCTTCGCCGCCATGGAGGAGGTGGGCCGCACGGGAAACCTCCCCATCCCCGCCCATCTCCAGGACGCCCATTACAAGGGAGCGGCCAAGCTGGGACGGGGCACGGGCTATAAATACGCCCACGACTATCCCAACAACTATGTAAGGCAGCAGTATCTCCCTTACGAGCTGGACGGGAAGGAATTCTACAAGCCCTCCGGCAACGGCTATGAGGCGAAGATAAGGGAGCATATGCGGAGGATCAAAGCGGAGGCGGAGTGAGGGACGGGATGCCCGCTCCGCCCTAAAAAAGCTCCCCTACCAGATACTGGTAGACCTCCTGGTTCTTTTCCTGCCATTTATTGCAGATCGTCTCGGCAATCTCTTCTGTAGGCACGGATATCTTGATGTCCACCAGGCTTACGTCCCTGTCCTTGGCCACCAGATGGGCCTCATATCCCCCCGCCTTCGCGCTGTAATAATAATCCCCCAGCACGGAGACCTCGTTGCGCAGCACATACTCGTTTTCCCGGAAATAATCGTTGATGTCCTGCTTGATGCCGTAGTTGATCAGGTTCTGGAAGAAGCCCAGGGTCTGCCGCCCTTCCGCCGTGATCGACAGATGGGTGCGATTGCGTATGGTCTCCTGGGAGACCATATGTGCCTCGGTGAGCTCATTGATGACCTGCTGGAGGGTGAGATAGTTGGTATACCCCTTCTCCAGGACATAGTCGCTGACCTGGGCGTTGGTCATGGGAAAATTGACCCGGTCCAGCATGTACAGCACGATCAATTTGTAGAGGGTCAGGGGATCCTGCAGCATTTCCTCACATCCTTATTATGGTTTCGCATCTGCCCCGCGGGGCGGGGCAGATGCATGCTTATGGTGTCAAATATGGGACTTCACGGCCTCTGCCACCAGCTCGGCTACCTTTGGATTGAAAGCCTCGGGCATGATGTTGTCCTCGGACAGCTCGTCGTCGGGGACCAGGCCGGCGATGGCCTTTGCCGCGGCCAGCTTCATCTCCTCCGTGATCTGGGTAGCGCGCCCCTCCAAAGCTCCCTTGAAGATGCCGGGGAATGCCACCACATTGTTCACCTGGTTGGGGAAATCGCTGCGGCCTGTGCCCACCACCCTGGCTCCGGCGGCCTTGGCGATGTCCGGCATGATTTCCGGCACCGGGTTGGCCATGGCGAAGAGGATGGCATCACGATTCATGGAGCTTACCATTTCGGCGGTGACGATATTGGGGGCGGATACCCCTACGAAGATGTCGGCCCCCTTCAGGGCATCGGCCAGGGTGCCTGTCTCTCCTGCCAGATTGGTGACCTCCGTCATCTTCTCCTGCATCCAGTTCAGGCCCTCCGTGGTCTTGGAGACTATCCCGGCTTTATCGCACATCAGGATATTCGGGAAGCCGTAGGTCAGCAGCAGCTTCGTGATGGCCACGCCCGCGCTGCCCGCGCCGTTCACCACCACGCGGCAGTCCTCCTTCTTTTTCCCGACTACCTTCAGGGCATTGATGATGCCCGCCAGCACTACGATGGCGGTGCCGTGCTGGTCGTCGTGGAAGACGGGGATGTCCAGGGTGGCCTTCAGCCGTTCCTCGATCTCAAAGCACCTGGGAGCGCTGATGTCCTCCAGGTTGATGCCGCCGAAGGAGGGGGCCAGCCATGTGACCGCCTTGATGATCTCCTCGGTGTCCTGGGTGTCCAGGCAGATGGGGATCGCGTTGACCCCGCCGAACTCCTTGAAGAGGACGGCCTTCCCCTCCATGACGGGCATGGCGGCGTGGGCACCGATGTTGCCCAGCCCCAGGACGGCGCTGCCATCGGAGACCACGGCCACCGTGTTGGCCTTCATGGTATATCTGTAGGCGTTGTCCTTGTCCTGCGCGATGGCCTTGCAGGGCTCTGCCACGCCCGGCGTGTATGCGATGGCGAGATCCTCCCGGGATTTCACGGGAGACTTGGAGTGGATCTCCAGCTTGCCGTTCCACTGTTCATGCATCTGAAGCGCTTTTTCGTTGATTGTCATCATCCTACCTCTTTTCCTGCTTCCCTTCCAGGCGGACAGCCTATGGGAACACTATCTGTATCATATAATAGTTCGCAGCTTTTCGCAAGTTTTTTATATTTAGGGGTTCCTATTTTTGGGAAAGTGTATTATAATATAGGCACGAGACATGGGTTCGACCATGCATATCAAGGCTGCACATCAATGTCTAATCAGCTGTGCCCCCCTTTTTTATGACAATAGAATGCATAAGGCGTTTTCTGTTGTTCTGCGAGAATTAAGATCAGGAGGAATCTATGAAAGAAAAGTATGAATCACTGGCACTTGTACAGTTAAGAGAGCTTGCTAAGGTACGCGGACTCAAAGGTACATCTTCCATGAAAAAAGCCGAGCTGGTGGAAGCCATGCTGGCTGAGGACGAGAGGGTAAAGAAGCAGGAGGCGGAAAACGCGCCTGTCCAGGAGACGGCCCAGGAGAATGGCGAGATCGCTCCGGAGCCTGCGCGCAAGCGTAACATCGTGACGAACAAGCGCCCGGCTTCATCTCCGCAGCGGAAGGATCGGGCGCAGAAAACGGGGAGGGATGAGGGCAAGCCCGCGGCATCGGCGGACAAGGCGAAGAAAGCGGACGAGCCCGCCCGGACAGCGGCACCTGCCTCTCCCGCGCCGTCTCAGGCGCAGGCGGCCCGGACTGCGCCCGGACAGACGGCCCCGGCGGCAGCGCCCGCG
>CAMTBF010000140.1 GCA_947068385.1 uncultured Lachnospiraceae bacterium | reverse complement strand
AAGTATTTTATCAGACGAAGGAGGTAGACCTATGATATTGACGGCAGAGGATCTGTTGGCCATATCCCAGATGATGGACGAGAGGCTCAAGCCAATCGAGAGCGATATAAAGGTAATAAAGAACGAACAGAAGATAATGAAGAACGATTTGAGGGCCGTGAAGGATGAAGTGAAGACGGTAAGGGCTGAAGTGAAGACAGTAAGGGATGAAGTGAAGACGGTAAGGGATGAAGTGAAGACCCTAAAGAATGAATTGCAGCGGGTTAAGCTATTCCAGGAGAACATAATCATGCCGCGCCTGAACGAAATCGAAGCCTGCTATACCAGCACATACGACCGTTACAAAGAGCATGCCGACAGGATGGAAAGGACATACGATGACGTGGCAGTCTTAAAGCAGGTAGTGACTGGCCACTCGGAAAAGCTCCAGCGGGCAGGCATAGCATGAACCCGGAAGCCATGAGGAAAAAAGCAGGATAACCTACAAAAGAAGATAAAGAAAGCAAGGAGGCAAGCGTATGATTGATTTTCTGAAGGAGGCGGCGGGAGTGGTTCCGTCAAAGCGGCAGCTGGCGTGGTTCGACACGGGCTTCTACGCATTCATGCATTTCGGCGTGAACACCTACACCGACAGGGAGTGGGGAGACGGGACGGAAGACGAGGGCATCTTCAATCCGGAGAAGCTGGACTGCCGCCAGTGGGCCAGGACAGTGCGGGATGCGGGGATGAAGGGGATGATACTGACGGCCAAGCACCACGACGGGTTCTGCCTGTGGCCCTCCAAGTACACGGAGCACAGCGTGAAGAATTCCCCCTGCAAAAGGGACGTGGTAGGGGAGGCGGCCCAGGCCTGCAGGGAGATGGGCCTGCGCTTCGGGGTCTATCTCTCCCCCTGGGACAGGAACAGCGCCTATTACGGCACGCCGCAGTACAATGACTACTATTGCGGCCAGCTGGAGGAGCTGCTCACCCAGTACGGCGAGCTGTTCTGCATCTGGTTCGACGGAGCCTGCGGGGAGGGCCCTGGCGGGAAGAAGCAGGAATACGATTTCCCCCGCTACATAGAGCTGGTGAGGAAGCATCAGCCGGGCGCCGTGATCTTCTATGACAGAGGGCCGGACGTGCGCTGGTGCGGCAACGAGGCCGGCACGGGCAGGTTTTCCGAATGGGCCGTGGTGCCGGGCGAATTGTGCTACTTTGCCGAGAGGCAGACGGGCCCCGGCCCTATGGCGGCGGAGGGGGATCTGTCCTACCTCTACAACACGGACAGCTTCCTGGGCAGCATGGGCAGCATCCTGTATTCCAAGGGGCTGGTCTTCGCTCCCTCGGAGATGGACACCTCCATCCGCCCCGGCTGGTTCTGGCACAAGGAGGAGGAGCCCAAGTCCCTGGAGAAGCTTTTCCAGATATACCTAAGCTCCGTAGGCGGCAACGCCTGCCTGAACCTGAACATCCCGCCCACCAAAGACGGACTGCTGGATCAGAGGGACGTGGAGAGGCTGCGGGAATTCCGGGAGCTGCTGGACAGGGAGTTCGGCCATCCCATCCCCGGGAAGGTGGAGAAGCTGGACACCGGCCATCCCACCCAGCCGGAATACCTGGTCACATTGGCAGAGCCTGTGTCCCGGGTGAAGTACGTGGAGCTGAAGGAGGACATCGCCAGAGGGCAGAGGGTGGAGAGCTTCCGGGTGGAAGCGCTGTTCTCCAGCGGCGGCCAGTTCCCCCTCTTCCAGGGAACCGTGATCGGGAACAGGAAGATCTGCGCGCTGACGGATCCCTTCGCGGAGCAGAACAGGCTCCTGGACGACAGCGGGGAGAAAATCGACAAGCTGCTGGTCAAGATTACGGCCGCCAGGGACGAAGTGTTCCTGAAGGATATTACCATCTACTGAATAAAATCAAGAAAATTTCCTAATTAGGACGATAAAGATCCCCTGCCCGGCAGAAGTACATATCTTCCGGACAGGGGATTTTTCGGCAATTTTCGGAAATATCGCGCTCTCCCGGTCAGGCCGGAAACGAGGCCGTCCTGCCGTCCTGGAAGATGGCCAGGAGGCTTTTCCCGTCCGCGGCGGGGCAGGTGATCTCAAAGGCATGGGCCGTGGTGCCGATCCGGTAGGGGAGGTCGCGCACCTCCCTATTCTCCTGGCAGGGACTGATCCTGGCCAGGATCTCCCGCAATGCCTCCGGGCTTTCCGTATAGCTGCCGGTCTCGTCCAGGCAGAACTGCTGGGCATAATAGAGCTTGCGCAGCTCCCACTTGCGCCTCTCGTCCTCCGGAATCCGGAAATCCTCCGCCTGCTGCCCCTTCCCCGCGAAGAACACAAAGGCCCAGAGCTCCGGATAATGGATGTTGATCACCCCGGTGGGGGCCCAGACCCAGTTGTCCTCAGGCAGGGGCCTGTCCGTCCCGGGACAGAGGCGCTTTTTAAACTGCCCCTCCTCTATATCCACCTTCCACTGCACCCTGGAGAAATTCATGCGGTAGTACTCCCCCGGCAGGGGCGGGCGCTTTTCCCCGGCGCACTCCTGCAGGGCGGCGAAGGGGATGACCACCTCCACGGACCAGGAACGGTTGTGGGCTCCGGGTTCATTCAGCCTTCCGTCAATATAGACGGCAGAGCGCATCCCGTGGAACTCATATCCGTTTATAGGCTTCCCGCCGTCCCGATAGGCCTTGGTCAGCAGCAGGTCCCAGGTGGTGTTCAGGGCGTTCATCTCGTATTCGAAATAGGCCTGGGTGTCGGAATCCGGGTCGATGAAGATCTCGAAATCATTGTCCTGGAAGATGACGCAGTCATGCTCCAGCTGGTGGGCCCAGATCTCGTCCCCCTCCAGCACTGCGCCGATGTAGAGGTTCTCATGGTTCCAGGCCATCTTGGCCCGGGTGCGGAACCTGGGTACGGGGCGGATCGCCCCCTCGATGTCCGGGAAGTCCTCCGTGAAGGGGATGTCCCTCCAGAACTCCTTGTCCAGGCGCCCGTCCAGGGTGAATGCCTTGTCGTTGAACCGGCAGGCGTACACCGGGGGCTGAAAGCCCAGCGCCGGGACGGGGATGCGGTGGTTCATGCTCATATGCGCTTCCTCTCTTTCTCTTTTTTTCCCAATATTCCCAATAGGAAGATTCCGGTTAAGGATATACCAGTTAGGATAGCACGGCGGCAGGGAAAGGTCAACCGGTAAAGTGGCCGAAAAATCCCTCTGGCATTTTCCGGCAGGCTGTAGTATACTTACCAATACTGGCTAAAAAGCCCAGCAGAAAGGACATATCCCATATGGAAATAGCAGAGAACAGAGAGAAGACCAGAGAATACAGAGAGCGCGCCAGGAAGCTTGTGGCCCAGATGACCCTGGAGGAGAAGGTGGACCAGACCGTGCACAATGCCCCCGCCATTGAGCGTCTGGGCCTGAAGGCCTACAACTGGTGGAACGAGGCGCTCCACGGCGTGGCCCGGGCCGGGGTGGCCACGGTGTTCCCCCAGGCCATAGGACTGGCCGCCACCTTTGACGAGGACTTCATAGAGGAGGTGGCGGACGCCATCTCCACGGAGGCCCGGGCCAAGTTCAACATGCAGCAGGCGGAGGGGGACACCGGGCTCTACAAGGGCCTGACCTTCTGGTCCCCCAACGTGAACATCTTCCGGGATCCCAGATGGGGCAGGGGCCATGAGACCTTCGGGGAGGATCCCTACCTGACCTCCCGGATGGGCGTCAGGTTCGTCCAGGGCCTCCAGGGCCATGACGAGAAGTTCCTGAAGGCCGCGGCCTGCACCAAGCACCTGGCAGCCCACAGCGGCCCCGAGGGCGTCCGCCATACCTTCGACGCGGTGGTGAGCAGGCAGGACCTCTATGAGACCTACCTTCCCGCCTTCAAGGCCTGTGTCCAGGAGGGCCATGTGGAGGCCGTGATGGGGGCCTACAACCGGGTGAACGGCGTGCCCTGCTGCGGCAACAAGATGCTGCTCCAGGACATCCTGCGGGAGGAATGGGGCTTCCAGGGCCATGTGGTCAGCGACTGCGGGGCCATCTGGGACTTCCATGAGATGCACCATGTGACGGACACCCCCGTGGAGTCCGCGGCCATGGCCATGAACGGAGGCTGCGACCTGAACTGCGGCAACATGTTCTACTACCTAAAGCAGGCCGTGGAGGAGGGCATGGTGGAGGAGAGCCGCCTGGACGAGGCTTTGGTGGGCCTGCTGGTGGCCCGGATGAAGCTGGGCGTGCTGGACAGGAAGGAGGAGAACCCTTACGACAGGATACCCTACAGCGTGGTGGACAGCGAACCCATGCGCAGGCTCAACAGAGAGGCCGCCGGGCGGTGCCTGGTGCTATTGAAGAACCAGGACGGCCTCCTGCCCCTGGACAAGTCCGCTCTGAAGACCGTGGGAGTCATCGGCCCCAACGCCAACAACCGCAGGGCATTGGTGGGGAACTACGAGGGCACGGCCTCCCGGTACTGGACGATCGCGGAGGGCATCCAGGAATACCTGGGCGGGGACGTGCGGGTCATGTTCTCCGAGGGCTGCCATCTGTACCGCGACCGGGTGGAGAACATCGGCGACAGGAACGACCGCATGGCGGAGGTGAAGGCCGTATGCGACTGCAGCGATGTAATCATAGCCTGCCTGGGGCTGGACGCCAGCCTGGAGGGCGAGCAGGGGGACGCCAACAATGAGTACGGCAGCGGGGACAAGCCCAACCTGAACCTGCCGGGCCTCCAGGAGGAGGTGCTGGAGGCGGCTTACGCAAGCGGCAAGCCCGTGGTGCTGGTGCTGCTGTCCGGGAGCGCCCTGGCGGTGAACTGGGCGGACAGCCATGTGCCCGCCATCCTCCAGGGGTGGTATCCCGGCGCGGAGGGCGGCAGGGCCATCGCCGAAGTCCTCTTCGGAGAGCGCTGCCCGGAGGGGAAGCTCCCCGTGACCTTCTACCGCTCCAGCGAGGAGCTGCCCGACTTTGAGGATTACGGCATGAAGGGCAGGACCTACCGCTACATGGAGCAGCAGGCTCTGTATCCCTTCGGCTACGGCCTGTCCTACACCACCTTTAGCTACAGCGATGTCGCCGCGGATACTGGCATGCTCTCCCAGGACGGCGTCACCCTCCGGGCCAAGGTGAGGAATACAGGGGCCATGGCAGGAGCCGAAACCGTCCAGGCCTATGTGAAGATCGAGGGGGAGGGCACGCCCAATGCCCAGCTGAAAGGGATCCGCAAGCTCCGCCTTGCTCCCGGCGAGGAGGGGGAGGCGGCGATCCACCTTCCCAGGGAGGCTTTCGGGCTGTACGATGAGGAGGGCGTGCTGCGCATCCGGAAGGGCAGGGCCAGGGTCTACCTGGGCGGCCAGGCCCCGGACGCCAGGAGCGAGGCCCTCACAGGCAGGAAGGTATGGGCGCTGGACGTCGCCATTCCGGAGGATATGGCATAATTGCACAAGTAAAGTCGCGATCATCCATCGTAAAGTTAGTTAACAAAATATTAAAAGCAATCAGATAGGATACTGTCTGATTGCTTTTATTTTTTCGTCAAAAATAGGGCAAATTGGCTGAATATAAGCCAGAAACCGAGCAGAAATCGAAACAGGGAAAAATTGCTTTGGGTAATATATACAAAAAACAGGCCCGATTTTAGAAAAAAGATACAGTAAATTTTTATATAATTAACAAAAAGAAAATTTTTGTTAAATTTATCTTGACATTTTGATTATTGAAATCTTACAATAGACACAGGTGCTATGCCACTCAAAATATGCAAAGGGGTGAACATATGAAAACGAAAGGAAAACAAACAGGTTCCATCCAACCCAGGAAGCGCAGCTTTCTGGAGACACTGAAGAAGGACTGGTCGCTGTGGACGTTCTGTATCCCGGGCATCATCCTGACCTTCATTTTCAGCTACATTCCCATGTACGGCGTGCAGATCGCGTTCCGCAGGTTCAACGCCAAGCAGGGAATCTGGGGGAGCCCATGGGTAGGGCTGCGCTATTTCCAGCGCTTCGTCGAGTCGCCGTATTTCGTGAGGACAGTGACGAATACATTGATCCTTAGCATCTACGGCCTGATCGTGTCCTTCCCTATCCCGATCCTGCTGGCGCTGATGCTGAACGCATTCCGGCATAAGAGATACCGGAAGGTGATCCAGACCATTACATACGCGCCGAACTTCATCTCCACCATCGTCATGTGCGGTATGTTGATTCTGTTCCTGTCGCCCAGCGTAGGTATCATCAACACCGTGATCAAGAGCCTTGGCGGGGAAGCGGTGAACTTCATGGCGAAGAAAGAGTACTGGAGGCATCTGTATGTCTGGTCCGGTGTATGGCAGGGCATGGGATGGAGCTCAGTCATCTATTTCGCGGCACTGTCCGGCATCAGCCCGGAGCTGCATGAAGCGGCGAAGTGCGACGGCGCCACCAAGTTCCAGATTATACGCTATATCGACTTCCCGTCGATTCTGCCTACGGCCACGATCCAGCTGATTCTAAGCTGCGGCAGCATCCTTTCCATCGGATTCGAGAAAGCCTTTGCACTGCAGAACGACCTGAACACCTCCGTTTCGGAAATCATCTCCACCTACGTGTACAAGGTCGGTATGATTGACAACAATATGTCCTACTCGTCCGCGATTGGCCTGTTCAATACTCTGGTCAATCTGATAATCCTCGTAATCGTCAATAAGGCGGCAGATAAGATGTCCGGCACGAGCTTATTCTAGGTAGGGGGTGAGAGCATGAAAAAAGAGAGAGAAATCGAAGTGGAAAAAAATATACGCCGCTGTAAGGAGGACGTGATATTCGATACAGTCATCTTCGTCATCCTGACGCTGCTTTTGCTGATCGTGGCGTATCCGCTGTGGTGGGTCATCATATCCTCCGTCAGCGATCCCAAGGCTGTGTCCGGCGGCCAGGTGGTATGGCATCCCGTGGGGCTCACCTTCAGAGGCTACCTGGAAGTGTTCGAGGACAATCTGATCGTCCGCAGCTTCCTGAATTCCGTGCTTTACACAGTGTGCGGCGTGCTGGTGAACCTGGCGGTGACCCTGCCTACGGCCTATGCGCTGTCCAGAGACAAGTTTTCCGGCAAGAAGATCGTCACCATATTCTACGTCATCACCATGTTCTTCGGCGGCGGCCTGATTCCTACCTACCTGGTAGTGCAGGCATGCGGACTCCTGGACACCATGTGGGCCCTGATTCTTCCCGGCTCCTTGAGCGTGTACAACATGATCGTGGCGAGGACCTTCTTCAAGTCCAATATTTCGGAGGAGCTTTACGAGGCGGCTGAGATCGACGGCTGTACCCAGGGCAGGTTCTTCTTCCAGATAGCCCTTCCCCTGTCGGGAGCCATCACCGCCATCATGGTGCTGTACTATGGCGTAGGACACTGGAACTCCTACTTCTCCGCATTGATCTACATGTCAGACCAGAACAAGTTCCCGCTGCAGCTGGTGCTGCGCAGCATCCTGATCACCAACGAGGCGGCGCTGCAGCAGGCGGCCACCACGCCGGAGGCCAGGGAAGCCCTGAACGCGAAGAAGGAGCTGGTGGAGCTGATGAAGTACTCCCTGATCATCATAAGCAGTATTCCTGTACTGGTGCTGTATCCCTTCATCCAGAGGCATTTCGTCAAGGGCGTCATGATCGGATCCGTAAAGGGTTGATGGCAGGACATGAAACGAGCAGAAAGAGACGGTATCGATGCGGCGAAGGCCGCTTGGTATAAAAAAGAAAAGGAGAGTGTTATTATGAAAAGAAAGTTAGTAGCGGTACTGCTGCTGGCGGCGATGACAGTCACATCACTGGCAGGCTGCGGCAGCGACAGCGGTTCCGGCAATGACGCGGAATCATCTAGGGGGGGTAGCGAAGCAGAGGATGCCGGGGACGCGGCAGACGAGGAATCCTCCGTGGAGCCCGCAGAAGTGGACGCGGACGGCAAGGTGAACGGCATCATGTATGCAGAGGGACTTCCCATCGTAGACGAGGGAGCGTATACCTTCTCCATCTTCTGCGACGACTCCAGCTCCACCGGCGAGTTCTACATGATAGATGAGTTCGAGAAGCAGACGAACGTAAAGGTGGATCTGCAGATTCAGGCTTATGAGAACGCCACGGAGAAGATGAACCTGGCCCTGAACTCCGGCAACTATGCGGATGTGATCGGCGGCTGGATCCTGGACGATTTTGCAGAGGAAAAGAAGATCGACTTAACAGTGATCGGCATGGACGACCC
>CAMTBF010000139.1 GCA_947068385.1 uncultured Lachnospiraceae bacterium | reverse complement strand
TTTCCTTAGCGGCTATAATAAATATACGGGCAATGAGCATATACTAAAGGAATCTTATTTAGGAGGTGTTACGATGGCTACGTCAAGCATTACCCATAATTTCGTCATATCCGACCCTGAAAGCGTCAACCGATTCCTTTAGTATATGCTCATTGCCCGTATATTTATTATAGCCGCTAAGGAAAATAAAATCAATAGAGAAATGAGACAGGTGCATATATCGCAAAAAAGGCTCATACAATGAAGTATTAAAACACGAAGAGGGGAATGAATGTGAAAAACCTAATCAAGAAGAATCAGCTTATGATAACGGCACTGGCGATCATGATAGCGATTGCGGGCTATCTGCAGTTCGCCGGCAGCGGAATGGAGGATGAGTACCTGAAGACGGACGACAGCAATGTGGAGGCCAGCAATGCCAGCCCGGTGGACTCGGAGGGCGTGGTGACCGAGAATTACACCCTGGACGGACTCCTGGACCTGTCGGAGGAGGACCTGATGAACAGCCAGACGGACATCCAGAGCCTGGACACGGACGGAGGCGTCATCGTGGACGATTACCTGACGGACGGGATGGAAGTGGCGGATGCGGGCACCACGGGCGAAGACGGATCCGTGGTTGACGTGGACGGCGCTGCGGAGGGAGAAGTGGCCGGGAATACGCCGGAGGAGGGAGAGATCCCGGGCGAGGCCGTATTCACCTCCAGCACGGGGACAGGGATCCTCTCCGACGCCAAGCTCCTGAAGGAACAGACCAGGGCAAAGAATAAGGAAATGCTGCTGGAGATCATCAACAGCGCCGGCCTTTCCGATGAACAGAAGCAGGCGGCGGTGGACAGCATGGTGCAGATGACCGCCATCGCGGAGAAGGAATCCGCCGCGGAGATCCTTCTGGAGGCAAAGGGCTTCCAGGACGTGGTGGTCAGCATCAACGGAGACGCAGTGGACGTAGTGGTCAACGCGCCGGCCCTGGACGACGCCATGCGGGCCCAGATCGAGGACATCGTGAAGCGCAAGACCGAGGTTCCGGCGGAGAACATCATCATCAGCACGGTGGCCCAGTAAAAAAATGGTTTGTTTTACATAATACTTATGATATAATCATGATCATAGGGTTCGCGAAGCGGTTCCTATGATATAATGACGGCCGGATGGCCATCCATCATGTGCCAGATGGCCATCAGAGAGGACAGAAGAGACTATGAAAAGGGTATTTTTGATCGTGCTGGACAGCTTTGGAATCGGTGCAATGGAGGATGCGGCTTCCTACGGCGACGTGAACGTCGATACGCTGGGGACTGTGTCCTCCAGCCCGTTCTTTTCCATGCCGAACATGGAGGAGCTGGGGCTGTTCCGGATAGACGGCGTGTCCGTGCCGGGAAAAAGAGAAGACCACAGCGCTGTGATAGCAAGGCTGAAGGAGCGCTCCAAAGGCAAGGACACCACCATCGGCCACTGGGAGATCGCAGGGATTTACTCGCCCAGGCCCCTGCCCACCTATCCGGAGGGGTTCCCGAAGGAGGTGCTGGATGCCTTCTGTGAGAAGACAGGGCGGGGCGTGCTCTGCAACCGGCCCTATTCCGGCACCACAGTGATCCAGGATTACGGCGACGCCCATATGGCCACCGGGGACCTGATCGTATACACCTCCGCCGACAGCGTGTTCCAGATAGCGGCCCATGAGGAGAAGGTGCCTCTGGAGGAGCTGTATGGATACTGCAGGATCGCCAGAGAAATCTTGCAGGGCGAGCACGGCGTGGGCAGGGTCATAGCCAGGCCCTTCATCGGCCCCTGTGGCGGGCAGTTCACAAGGACGGCACACCGCCATGATTTCTCCATCCTGCCGCCATCCACCACCATGCTGGACCAGCTCTCGGAAAACGGCAGGGCGGTCATCGCCGTGGGCAAGATCAAGGACATCTTCGCCGGAAAGGGCATCACGGAGTCCGTGTACACCTCAGGCAACCAGGAGGGCATAGAGCGGACGCTGGAATATCTGGATAAGGACTTTGAGGGGCTTTGCTTCGTGAACCTGGTGGACTACGACATGCTCTACGGCCACCGCAGGGATATAGACGGCTATGCGAAGGCCTTGGCCTATTTTGACGGAAGGCTTCCGGAAATCCTTTCAAAGCTCAGAGAGGGGGACATCCTGATGATCACCGCCGACCACGGCTGCGATCCAGGGTATCTGGCCACCACCGACCACACCAGGGAGTATGTGCCGTTTGTCATGTATGGGCCCGGAATCGCGCCGAAGAACCTGGGAACCAGGGAGACCTTCGCGGACATCGGGGCCACTGTGCTGCACTACTTTGGCATCACGCCCGCCTTCGAGGGAGAGTCCATGCTGCCTTTCGAAAAAGGGAAGCCTTTCAAAGAAGGGATGCCCTCAGAAGAAGGGATATCCTTAGAAGAAGGTATATCCTCCCGGGAGGCCGGACGCGTCACTCCGCCGTAGGCATCCGAAATGCCTTTCCGGCCCGGAGAGGATATCGGATCAGGGAGCAGAACAAAGCGCAGGAGGGGACAACCCTGCGATGACATGAAAATGGAGGAACGTGAATAAATGAACGATTACACAGAAGAAATAAACCGCCGCCGCACCTTTGCCATCATCTCACACCCGGATGCGGGCAAGACCACCCTGACGGAGAAATTCCTGCTCTACGGCGGCGCCATCAACCTGGCAGGGAGCGTGAAGGGAAAGGCCACGGCCAGGCACGCCGTCTCCGACTGGATGGAGATAGAGAAGGAGAGAGGTATCTCGGTGACCTCCTCGGTATTGCAGTTCGAGTACGGCGGCTACTGCATCAATATATTGGACACGCCCGGGCACCAGGATTTCTCGGAGGATACCTACCGCACTTTGATGGCTGCGGATTCCGCCGTGATGGTGATCGATGCCTCCAAGGGCGTGGAAGCCCAGACCAGGAAGCTGTTCAAGGTCTGCGTCATGCGCAAGATTCCGATCTTCACCTTCATCAACAAGATGGATCGGGACGCCCGGGACACCTTCGATTTGCTGGACGATATCGAAAAAGAGTTAGGAATCGCTACCTGCCCTGTGAACTGGCCTATCGGTTCGGGAAAGGAATTCAAGGGCGTCTATGACAGGGAGAAGAAATGCGTGATTTCCTACGCGGACACGGAGAAGGGCACCAAGGAGGGCACTGCCACGGAGATCCCTGTGGCCCAGGAGGACATGCTGCGGGCGCAGATCGGCGACGGCGCGGCGGACAAGCTGCTGGAGGAGATCGACCTGTTGGACGGGGCCGGAGCGGATTTCGACCTGGAGGCGGTGCGGGCGGGGGACCTGACGCCGGTGTGCTTCGGCTCCGCCCTGACCAATTTCGGCGTGGAGATCTTCCTGAAGCATTTCCTGCAGATGACCACCACGCCCCTGGCCAGAAAGGCGGACATCGGCCTGATAGAGCCCACCCAGGACGCGTTCAGCGCCTTTGTGTTCAAGATCCAGGCCAATATGAACAAGGCCCACCGGGACAGGGTGGCCTTCATGCGCATCTGCTCCGGCAGGTTCGACGCCCAGATGGAGGTGCGCCACGTCCAGGGGGGCAAGGTCATGCGGCTCTCCCAGCCCCAGCAGATCATGGCGGACGACAGGAAAATCTTAAGCGAGGCCTACGCGGGGGACATCATCGGCGTGTTCGACCCCGGCATCTTCTCCATCGGGGACACCCTGTGCAGCCCCAAGGAGAAGTTCCAGTATGAGGGCATCCCCACCTTCGCCCCGGAGCATTTCGCCAGGGTGCGCCAGATCGACACCATGAAGCGCAAGCAGTTCGTCAAGGGCATCCAGCAGATTGCCCAGGAGGGCGCCATCCAGATCTTCCAGGAATTCAATACGGGCCTGGAGGAGATCATCGTGGGCGTGGTGGGCGTGCTGCAGTTCGACGTGCTGAAGTACAGGCTGGAAAACGAGTACAATGTGGAGATCCGGCTGGATTCCCTGCCTTATGAGCATATCCGCTGGATCGAGAATAAGGATGAGGTGGACATCGAGAAGCTGACGGGCACCTCAGACATGAAGAAAGTGAAGGACATGAAGGGCAATCCCTTGCTTTTGTTCGTGAACGCATGGAGCGTCGGCATGACGCTTGACCGGAATAAAGGACTCGTCCTGACGGAATTCAATAGAAACTGAGTCGGGACGGATCCGGATAAAGGAGAGCGGGCAGATGAGGAAGAAGACGCATATGATATGGCCCATGCTGGGGGCGGCGCTCCTGTGCCTGGTATGTACAGGCTGTGCGGGAATCGATTTCCGGCACGAGGTGCCCCGGGACTATTCCCTGCAGGCGGAGGAGGTGTCCACCAGCATCCCCCAGACCCAGGAGCCGCCGGAGGAGACGGAGCCTCCGGTGAATTTCCTGACGGAGGGGAACTGCCTCTATGCCCGCGCTACCTTGAGCGAGACGGAGCAGATCTGGTACAATGACATGGAGCGCATATTGGGGGGCTTCGGCAGGCAGGAGCACTTAAGCCGGGAGGGGCTTGAGGCAGGGCTGGACGAGGAGAGCATCGACAGGATCTTCCAGTGCGTCTTGAGCGACCACCCGGAGCTGTTCTATGTGGACGGCTATTCCTACACGAAATACTCCAGGGGGGAGGCCCTCACTGCCGTGGAGTTCTCCGGCACCTACAATGTGGACCTGGACACGGCCGTGGAGCGGGAGGAGGAGATCCGGCTAGCCGCGGAGCGGATCCTGGCCGGCATTCCGGCGGAGGCCTCGGATTATGACAAGGTAAAATATGTGTACGACACATTGATCCGCCAGACGGACTACGACCTGAACGCCGCGGACAACCAGAACATCTATTCGGTGTTCGTAGGCCGCTCCTCCGTCTGCCAGGGCTATGCCAAGGCCACCCAGTATCTGCTGAACAGGCTGGGGGTGGAGTGCACTTTGGTCCTGGGGACCGTGGAGACCGGGGAGGGCCATGCCTGGAACCTGGTGAGGGTGAACGGGAACTACTACTATGTGGACACCACATGGGGGGACGTGTCCTACCAGATGGAGGATACGGCTTCCGGGGAGGAGGCCGGGGACGGGAGCGGCCAGATCGCCATGCCGGAGATCAACTATGACTATCTGAACGTGACCACGGCGGAGCTGCTGCGCACCCACTCCATCGGGGGCCAGGTGCCCATGCCCCTGTGCGTTGCCACCGAAGCGAACTATTATGTGCGGGAGGGCGCGTATTTCACCTTTTATGACAGGGAGCAGATGGAGGCCCTGTTCCGGAAGGCCCTGGAGGAGGGCCGCGCCGACGTGACGATCAAATGCGCCGATGAGCCCTGCTACAGGGAAGTGGTGGAGGGGCTGATAGACGGGCAGGAGATTTTCCGGTATCTGTCCGACGAAGAGGGCAGGGTGGCCTATGCCCAGAACGAAAAACAGCTGTCGCTGACATTTTGGGTGACAAATGAATAGAAGTTGTGGTATAATATTGGGACATATTTGAAATGCTTTTTCAGGAGGGTATTTTTCATGGGAAAAGAGACAGAGAGCAGTACAGTGGTATTGAAATCGGAGGAGAATGTGGGCATGGTGCAGATCGCCGATGACGTGGTGGCGATGATCGCCTCCCTGGCGGCCACGGAGGTGGAGGGCATCAGCGCCATGGCCGGGAACATCACCAATGAGCTCATGGGCAAGGTGGGCGTGAAGAAGCTGACCAAGGGCGTGAGGGTGGTGGTGACCGGACGCAATGTGCGGGTGGACCTGGCCGTGACCATGGAATACGGATACAATATCCCGGCCACCTGCCATCATGTGCAGGCCAAGGTGAAGGCGGCCATCGAGAACATGACGGGCCTGAACTGCACTGACGTGAACATCCGCATCGCCGGAGTGAAGGTCAGGGTGTGACGCGGGCTTCGGGGGGTGACAAATGGGAAGACATGAACAAAGGGAGCAGGTTTTCCGGCTTTTGTTCCAGGCGGAGTTCCATCCGTCGGAGGACATGCCCAGGCAGATGAGGCTGTTCGTGGAGGACAACGAGGCAATCGGCTCCCAGAAGGATGCCGATTATATAGAGAAGCGCTGCCAGACTGTCTTCCGGGAGCTTCCCGGGATAGACAGGCTGATCGATGAAAATACCGTGGGATGGAACACCAGCCGGATGGGCAAGGTGGAGCTGGCGGTGCTGCGCCTGGCGGTGTACGAGCTGCGCTTCGACGACGACATTCCCGCAGGGGTGGCGATCGACGAGGCGGTGGGGCTGGCGAAGCTGTACGGACAGGAGAACTCCGGCGGTTTCGTGAACGCCATCCTGGCCAAGATCGTGAAGCTTCCGAAGGCGGAGGCGCCCGCGAATGAAATCAGGTGATTGAGATCCGAAATATTTATACGGTAGGACAATTGAACTCTTATATCAAAAATATGTTCACGCAGGACTATCTGCTGCAGAGGCTCTATGTGAAGGGCGAGGTGAGCAACTGCAAGTACCATTCCTCGGGACATATCTATTTTACGTTGAAGGATTCCAGGGGGACCATAAGCTGCGTGATGTTCGCGGGCAGCCGTGCGGGCCTCTCTTTTCGTATGTCCGAAGGCCAGCAGGTGATCGTGGGCGGCACGGTGGACGTGTACGAGCGGGACGGGAAGTACCAGCTCTACGCCAGGGAGATCCGGCTGGACGGAAGCGGCCTGCTCTACGAGCGGTTCGAACGGCTGAAACGGGAGCTGGAGGAATCCGGCATGTTCGCCCCGGAGTACAAGCAGCCCATCCCCAGATTCATAAAGACCCTGGGCGTGGTCACCGCGGACACGGGGGCGGCCGTCCGGGACATCATCCAGATAGCGGGCAGGAGGAACCCTTACGTGCAGATCGTCCTCTATCCGGCCATCGTCCAGGGGGAGGCGGCGGTGCCCAGCATCGTCCGGGGCATCCGGGCCCTGGAGGCCCTTGGGGTGGACGTGATGATCGTGGGCAGGGGCGGCGGCTCCATCGAGGATCTGTGGGCCTTCAACGAGAGGGAGGTGGCCCAGGCGGTGTTCGACTGCTCCGTGCCCATCATCTCCGCGGTGGGGCATGAGACGGACACTACGATCGTGGATTTCGTGGCGGATCTCCGGGCGCCCACGCCCTCGGCGGCAGCGGAGCTGGCGGTGACGGACATCCGGGAAATCATGAGCGGAATCCTGAATTACAGGGACACGCTGCTGCGCCTGATGCAGAGGAAGCTCCAGGACGGCCGGGGACAGGCCAGGCAGCTGGAGCTGAAACTGAAGCTGAACAGTCCGGAGAGCCGGATCCGGGAGAGGAAGATGGCCGCGCTGTCGGCGGAGGAGAGGCTGCAGGAAAGGATGCGGCGGCTCCTGGTGCGTCGCCGCCACGAGCTGGAGCTCTACATCGAGCGGATGAAGGGGCTGTCCCCCCTGGAGAAGCTGAGCAGCGGCTATTCCTACGTGGAGGACGGCGCGGGGCACAATATCCGCTCCGTAAGGCAGGTGCGGGAAGGGCAGGACATCACCGTCCGGGTGAAGGACGGCCGGATCGGGGCCAGGGTGGTCAGGATCGGGCCTGCGGAGAACGGAAGGGGAGAGGTATGCTGATGGCAGCACGGCCCTGGGGATTCCGGCGGCGGTGATAGGGATGAAATGTATCATCAGGAAGCGGCTAAGGCGGCAGGACGAGGAGAGAGAAGAAGATGGCAGAGGAGACGAGGCAGCTTAGCCTGGAGGAGAACTTCGCCAGGCTGGAGGAACTGATCGGGGAGCTGGAGCGGGAAGACATCCCGCTGGAGGAGGCCTTCGCGGCCTACAGCGCGGGCATGGCGGTCCTGAAGCAGTGCAACGACCAGATAGACAAGGTGGAGAAGCAGGTGCTTAAGCTTACGGAAGAGGGAGAACTGGAGGAATTCGGAAATGGACGCATCAGCATTTGAGGAGAGGCTGCGGGAGGAGACCGCATATGCGGAGCGGGTGCTGCGGGAGCACCTGCCAAAGGAGGAAGGGCAGCAGGGGAGGATCATGGAGGCCATGAACTACAGCCTGCTGGCAGGAGGGAAGCGCCTGCGCCCGATCCTCATGCGGGAGACCTATCGGATGTGCGGTGGAGAAGACGGAGCTGTAATCGAACATTTCATGGCGGCCATCGAGATGATCCATACCTATTCCCTGGTGCACGACGACCTGCCCGCCATGGACAATGACCGCTACCGCAGGGGAAGGGAGACCACCTGGTATGTGTACGGGGAGACCATGGGCAT
>CAMTBF010000138.1 GCA_947068385.1 uncultured Lachnospiraceae bacterium | reverse complement strand
GGGCCAGGACATCATCGCTCACTTCTTTTAATGCAGCCGCAGCTTCCTGGGTCAGGATGCATGCGTCCACCTGGGGTGCGTCTTCCTTTATCTGGGGATTGATGATTGCCGGGGATCGGTCGTCAAAGGCTTCTGTGATCATGTTTTTTCTCCTCGTGTCTTTATTTCATTCGATTATAAAGCTTTTGGGACGAAAATTCAATATCACCCCTTTATCATTTTCCAGATGCCGCGGAAGAAGTGTCCATTGGCTATCTCCAGCATGCCCGGGAGCAGTCCTCCCTTCATGCCGCCGGAAATCTGCATGCTGCGCAGGGTGGAGCCGGCAGAAGAGGCCATCAGCATGCGGAATTCCGGGTTTTCGTAGTCTGCTTTGCCGCCGAAGCCTTTGGCTATGGTGGCTTCTACTGCTTTGTACATTATTTTCATGACGAGGCTATAGTCTTTCATTTCCATGACTGTGTTGTCCATGGTGAAGCTCCCCTTTTTCAGCACCGGGGGCACATAGGGCCTGCCAAGCATGGCTTCCCACTGGGACTGGGTGGGCTTTCCCTGGCAGTGCTCGTAGAAGCTGCCCTTCTGCCATGTAGGCGCGGGGATGGTGCTGCCGTCCCTATGGATTTCGGCAGAAAGGCCGCCTATTGATACGGTATAGATGCCGCCGGGGATTTTCCAGCCATCGTTCCAGAGGGCAAAGCTTCGGTCGTTCAGTTCAAAGCGTATCGTTTGGGATTCTCCTGGTTGGAGATATGCTTTCCGGAAGCCTTTCAGCTCACGCAGCGGACGGTGCAGGGTCTCCGGGCCTGGCGGCAGGCTGTTCAGGCTCTCCGGCTCACGCAGCGGACAGTGCAGGGTCTCCGGGCCTGGCTGCGGGCTGTTCAGGCTCCCTGGCTCCTGCGGCGGACAGCACAATTTCCCCCGGGGCGCTTCCATATAGAGCTGCACCACCTCCGCACCAGCGCGTTCACCGGTATTCTTTACCGTAACGCGCACTGTGCTGCCGTCTGTCTGCAAGTCGGAATAGGCAAAGCTGGTGTAGCTGAGGCCATAGCCGAAAGGCCAGCGGACGGGCACGCCGGATTTATCGTAATAGCGATAGCCTACGTAGATTCCCTCTTCGTACAGCGCGTCTGCCGTCCTGCCATAGATTTCAGCCGATGGCACGTCCTCGTAGCGGTACGGCCAGGTCTCCGCCAGCTTTCCGCTGGGATTGACTCTGCCGTAGAGGAGATCTGCAATGGCCTCTCCGCCGGCCTGCCCGGGCAGGCCCATGTATAGAATGGCTTTTACCTTGTCTGCCCAGGGGCATTCTACCGCGCAGCCGCACAGCAGGATCACCACTGTGTTGGGGTTGGCACTTGCCACTGTCTCAATCATGCGGCAATGTCCCTCCGGCATGCGCATGTCTTCCCGGTCGAAGCCCTCGGATTCGTAGCGATCCGGCAGTCCGGCAAATACCAGAGCGATTTCCGCGTTTTTTGCTGCCGCGGCGGCTTCGGAAAGCAGGGCGTCTGTGGTGTCGCCCCGGTCGCTGCAGCCCGACGCGTAGGATGCTCCCGGGAGAAAATCCAGGGGCTGGGATAGCTTTGTGGGATTGATGTGGCTGGAGCCTGCGCCCTGATAGCGTATATTTTTTGCCATTGCACCGATAGCGGCTATTGGGGCGTCCTTCCTCAGGGGCAAAATATCGCTGTCATTCTTGAGAAGAACCGCGCCCTCCGCAGCCGCCCGCCTTGCCAGGGCATGGTGCGCGCCATAATCACAGGCTTCAGACGCTTTCCGCGTTTCCGCTGCTTCTTTTGCCTGCATCCGACGACCTTCCTTATCACAGGCTCCCGGCATTTTCTGCGTTTCTGCCACTTCTTTCACCTGCATCTGGTGGCCCTTATCATCACAACAGCTTCCTTCTTTCAAGGCTTCGGCGGCGCGGAACACCAGCCTCAAAATGCGCCTCGCACTATCGTCCACGTCCTCCTCCGGCAAAGCGCCAGCCTTCACCGCTTCCAGCACCTCTTTCTCCATATAGGCGCTGCCCCCGGGCATGTTCAGGTCGCAGCCTGCCCGGAAGCCCTGGATGCGGTCGTTCATGGCGCCCCAGTCCGTGACCACCATTCCCTCAAAGCCCCATTCGCTGCGCAGGATGTCAGTCAGCAGCTCTTTGCTGTCGCTGCAGTGGATACCGTTGAGCTTAGGGTAGGCGCACATCACGGTCGAGGGCCCGCCCTCCTTCACCGCGATTTCAAAAGCAGTCAGGTACAGCTCCCGCAGGGTACGCCCGTCCAGGATGCTGTCGGATGTGAAACGGGAAAGCTCCTGGGAATTGGCGGCAAAGTGCTTCAGGCTGCTGCCCACGCCCTGGGCCTCTATGCCCCGGATAAAGCCTGCCGCCAGCTTTCCCGCCAGATAGGGATCCTCGCTGAAATATTCGAAATTCCGCCCGCAAAGGGGGTTGCGCTTCAGATTGGCTCCGGGCCCAAGCACCAGGTTCACGCCCTGGGCCTTTGCCTCCTCCCCAAAGGCTGTGCCAATCTCTTCCAGTAAATCCGGGTTCCAGCTTCCCCCGGTGGTGACTTCCGCGGGAAAGCATGTGGCGGGAAGCGAGCGGTTGATTCCCAGCATGTCGGAGCGGCTTTCCTGCTTGCGCAGCCCTAAGGGCCCGTCACACATAAAGATGGACGGAATCCCGTATTTCTCAAACGCTTTGGTCTCCCAGAAATCCTTGCCGGAGCACAGGGCAATCTTATCCTCCAGGGTCATCTGCCGTAAAATAGATTCTATATTCATGTTCTCACCTCAAAAGCATAAGTTCCCGCGTCCAACGCAACCGCCTCTTCCCCCGGCAGCGTCAGCGCGGCGGTACAGTTCGCGGGGATTGTGATATCGAACTCCCATCCCTCCTCCGTCCTTGCCCAGCCGCTTTCCACTTTGCCGTACACGCTGTTGTAGCCTGCTTTGGCATATGTAAAATGTCCGCCGGGACGGGGCGTGATGGCGAAGCGGTTCTCTCCCTCCACCCGGATGCCGCACATGGTGTCGAAGAGCCACCGGCACACTGCCCCTTTGGAGTAATGGTTCAGGGAAGCGATGCCGCCGTTTTCCGTGGCCGTGCCCTCCCAGGCCTCCCAGACGGTAGTGGCACCGTTTTTCGGCATGAACAGCCATCCCGGCATCTCCTCATTTTCCAACAGGCGGTAAGCGGCCTCTATATCTATATCGGCAAGCACGTCCAGAATCAGCGGCGTGGACAGGAAGCCCGTGCCGATGCGCCAGCCGAAATGCTCCAGGGCCGTCAGCAGACGTTTTTCCGCAAACACTGTCTGCTCCCGGTCCAGGAGCCCGAATGCCAGGGGACGGACCAGCTGCGCCTGCCTGTCGGTGTCCAGGCTGTAGGCAGGCGTTTTCCGCAGCGCCTGGTAGCTTCTGCGACAGCCTTCGGCAAATTGGCGGTAGCTCTCGGCTTTCCCGGAATTGCCCAGGGCGGTTTCGATTTCCGCCATGCAGTCCATCACATGGGCAGTGTAGGCCGTGGCCACCTCCGGGTGGGGAACGGCGCAGTCCTTCCATGTCATGTGATGCACGCTCTCCGGCTCCGCCCACTCGCCGTAGGCCTGTCCGGCATTGGACAGGTATTTTTTGTCCTGGCCGCGCAGGCCGGTGCGCCTGGCGGTGGGATACCATCTGCCGCAGCGCCTCTGCATGAAGCGGGCGTAGCGCTCCATGCCGGGCAGGTATTTTTTCAATACGCCGGTATCCCCGTATTGCTTCCAGAGCGCGTAGGGCATCAGCACCCCAGCGTCCGCCCAACCCACGGAGCCGTTCATGGATGCCATGTAGAAGTCCGTGCCGCCCTCGGGGGCAATCTGGGGCAGGCAGCCGTTTTTCTTCTGCCAGTCGTAGAGGTCGCTTAAGTATTTCTCCGCAAAGGGCAGATAGTCAAAGAGGAAACTGGCCGTGGGGCAGAAAATCTGTGCGTCGCCGCTCCATCCGTGGCGCTCTCTCGTGGGGCAGTCGGTGGGCAGGTCGGCGTGGTTGTTCCTGGCGCTCCAGAGGGTGTTCTCCACGAATTTGTCCAGAAGCCTGTTGGAGCTCTCGAACCAGCCTGTGCGCTCCAGGTCGGAGTAGACCGCGATGGCTATGAAGTCCTCCGCCGCAAAGGGCACGTCCGTCTCCACCAACACATATCGGAAGCCGAATATGGCAAAGGTGGTCTTGTAGCGGTTCTCGCCCTCCTTGCAGGTGTAGATGACCTGCTGCAGGGGCGTTGTGGTTCTTTTGTTGGAGCATTGGATGTTCTTCTGGGTGAATTCTCCGTTTTCGTCCAACAGCTCGCCGAAGCGCAGCTTCAGGGTCTGTCCGGCTTTTGCCTTCAGGGCGAATGATATGTAACCTGCGATGTTCTGGCCGAAGTCCAGAACCGTCCTGCCGGAGGGCGTTTTGATCAGGGCGGCGGACAGATGCTCATGCTCTGTCACGGGCACATTGTTGGAAGCAGTGGGGGTGACCGGGTGGGCCGTCGCTTTTGCTTTGCGGCCATAGCTCGGCATTTTGGACGCATCCACGATTTCCCCGTCCTTATTGTCCGCAAAGCGGATGGGGCCGTCATTGCTCCAGTCCCAGGTTTCATCGGTGCAGATCAGGTCCAGCCTGCCGTCCGGATGGATGATTTCGAGCCGGGCCAGGAGCCTGGTTTCCGTGCCGTACTGGTTTTTCAGCCCCCATGCGCCGCAGGAGCCCCGGTACCATCCGTCCGCAAGCCAGACAGTCAGGGTGTTCCTGCCGCTTTTCAGCAGGGCGGTCACGTCGTAGGCCTGGTACTGTACGCGTCTGCGGTAGTCTGTGATGCCGGGGGCCAGAATGAAGTCCCCTGCCCTTGCACCGTTGAGCCGGGCCTCGTATAGTCCGCAGGCGGTGATGTACAGCCGGGCCTTCTTTACATCGGAGGCGTCAAAAAATTTCCGAAAGCAGTCCACGGGATAGCGCTGCTTTTTATTCACTTTATAGTTTCCGGTAATCCATTTTGCCTGCCAGGTATCGATGCCGGTATCGATGCCTGTTTCAAAGGTGGATTGCGCCCAACTGCCCACGGTATCCGTTTCATCCCACAGCCGGATCTGCCACAGCACCTTTGTCCTGGGCTTTATCGGTGCGCCTCCCCATTTGACGCGCATGAGGGCGCTTTCCACTTTACCGCTGTCCCAGAGGCGGTTCCCGACATCGTCAGAGGCGACAATCTGGTAAGCGCTCTGCCTTTTGCCGCCTTCGCAGTTCCAGAAGAGCTGCGGCTCCGCAATCTCAATGCCTATGGGCGTAAATAGATGCTCTGTCTTTAATCGAATGGCTTCCATATGTATCTTCCTTTCCGCCTACTCCCTATTTCCCTCCCGGCGGGCCCTGATTTCCGCCTGCTCCTTCCCGATGTTCTTCTCCACGTTCAAAAACAGCAGCAGTGCCGCCATCACCAGGCCAGTAATGGTCTCAAGCCCCACGAAGCCGAAGATAAAGGCGTTTTTCACAGCCTGGGTCTGCTCTGCGGCAACCGTGACGCCATTCACGATTTCAGGCGCCACATACCCCGCCCCGGCAATCATTCCGTTGAAGATGCCGGTGCAGATTCCCACCATGGCCACTGCGATGATGTTATAGACAGACATGGCCAGGCCGTCGCTGCGGAAACCGGTTTTCCACTCCATATGGTCCAGTACATCCGCAAACAGCGCCATGAACACGTAGGAGCCGGGGAGACCGCCTATATTTTTCACGAACTGGCCCACCAGCATCATGGTCATATCGGTGGGAAACATGCAGCAAATGCCGCTTCCGATGGTAATCAAAATGCACCCTGCAATCGTCACATTGCGCTTCCCGAATCTTTTCGCCAGAGGCCAGACCGCGAAAATGCCAATGCCCATGGGAATGCCGCCGATTACCGAAATCATGGTCTGGGTGACGCCGTCATTGTAGGAGCCCAGTACGTAGTTGCAGAAATACACCAGGCTGATGTTCTTGATGCAGGCGCCGACGGCGGAAATCAGGAAATATGCGTAGATGAGAATCATGTACCTGTCGCTGAAGATTGCCCCAAGCTGCCTGGCAAAGGCAACGCTCTCTGTCCCGGCATTCTCCACCTCTTCCGTCACACGCTCCTTGGTAAAATAATACTCCAGAAGCGTCAGGGGCAGGGCCAGGACAGACAGGATGCTCATGAGGGTAATCCACCTGCCCTTGTCCACGCCGATGGCAGGCATGATGGCCATGGGGAATATCAGGGCCACCAGAATGCCGCTCATCATGATGGTGGTTATCTGGTTGAATACGGACAGGCCGCCCCGCCGCCCGGTGTCCCGGGTGGACAAAGGCACCATCAGGCTGTGGCTCATGTTGAAAATCGTGTAGGCAAAGGAGTAAAAGAGATTATAGCTTACCATGACCCAGACAGCCTGCACCGTCTCGGAACCATTGGGGACGGTGAACAGCAGGATGCCCGTGAGGGCCATCAGGGGGGCGCTGAGCAGCAGCCATGGCCTTGCCTTGCCCTCTTTCGTGTGGGTGCGGTCGATGATGTATCCCATCGCCACATTTGTGACGGCATCGATTACCTTGGAGATAATGGGAAAAATGACCAGAAAGGCGCCGCCCCAGATGCTTGTCAGTTTTAATACATCCGTGTAGTAGACATTCAGGTAGGTTGCCAGTACGGCGTTCAACAGCAGCGCCCCGGCAGGGCCAAGGAGATACCCCAGCCACTTTTCCGCCGGTTTTACGTCCGGGGAATTGATTCTTGTGTGGAACGCCCTGCGCTCCATGAGCTTCTTCTGTGCCATATTTTTCCTCCTAATTGAATCGCTGCGCGATGGCTCTAAAGGATAAAGTCACTTCGGCGCTGCGCCAATCCTTTTCTATATATAGTGTAGCACAAAAGCGATATACTTTCTTGTATTTTAGTATCCGATTCTGTATAATGGTAACCAAAGTGGAGGTTTTTCTATGAAAGGTTTGGATATTCGTTATCTATGCACGGCAATCGGCAATCTTTCCGGCGTTCCCATCCGCATCTTCGAAAGCGGCGAGCCTGTGTTCTTCTATTCCCAGTCCAGCCTCCCCCGGGATCCCATGGATGCTTACCGGGAAGAAATCTTTGCCGTCCGGGCCCATGTGGGCTATGTCACTACCCGGCATTTCCACTATTATGGCATCGTGAACTCCGGGGAGACCAAAATCGTCATCGGGCCTACCAGGCAGATTGCCGAGAGCGATCAGGAACTCCGGGAGCTGGCTTTTCAGGCGGATGTGGCCGCGGAAGATGTGGATGCCTTTATTGCCGGGATGAAAGGCATCATACGGCTGCCCTTTGAGAGCATGGTACAGACGCTCTGCACCATGAACCATGTCCTGAACGGGGAAAAGCTGAGCCTGAAAGACATCGCCATCTACGATGCGGAGCAGGAGAGGCTGGCCCTCCGCCAGGGACGGCAGCAGGCGGAGCACAAGCTCTCCGCCCTGGCCGAGGAAGCCCGGAATGTACATAACACCTTTGACCAGGAGCAGGCCATCTTGAATATCGTCAGGAGGGGCGATACTGCCGCCCTCCGGGAATGGACCGCCTCCGCTCCGGCGATCCGGGGCGGCATCCTGGCCGGGGAGCAGCTCCGGCAGCGGAAAAATATGTTCATCGTCACGGTCACCTTGGTTTCCCGGGCGGCCATCCGGGGCGGCATGGATGTGGACGATGCCTTTTCCTACAGCGATTCCTATATCCAGCAATGCGAGCTTTTATCCTCCCCGGAGGCCATCACCAACCTCCAGTACCGGATGCTTCTGGATTACACGGAACGGGTGGAGCGGCTGCGGTCAGGCCGGCAGCCCACAAAGCTGACCCTGGATGTGGCCAACTACATTCAGCACCATATGTCCGAAAGAATTACCGCGGAACGGATTGCGGAAGCGCTTTTTCTAAGCCGCCCTTATCTCTCCAGGCGGTTCAAGCAGGAAACCGGCGAGAGCCTGACAGACTTCATCCTGAGAGAAAAGACAGAGGAGGCCAGGCGGCTCCTGCGCTATTCGGACAAATCCCTGACCGCCATCGCAAATTACCTGGGCTTTTCCTCCCCGGGCCATTTTTCCAGGGTATTCCGGAAATATGCTTCCATGAATCCGGGGGAGTACAGGCTGAAGTATATTTCAGCCTTAAGCTGTCAGAGCTTCTGTCCTCATGGAAAATAGATTTTCTGAAGCGACTTCATCATGACATAAGGGGGTCTGGATTGCAATAGCTTTTGAACCGAT
>CAMTBF010000137.1 GCA_947068385.1 uncultured Lachnospiraceae bacterium | reverse complement strand
AAGAGTTCAGAAGCCTTGACTGGACGCTGGAATATCAGAAGGCAAAAGAGGAAGGAGCCGATGGAAGAGAGAAAGAGAATCACATTTCTGCTGCGGGTCATCCACAACCAGATCAAGGTGGCCATGCACAAGAATGGCCCCGATGTGAAGAAGGGGCCGAAGACACAGCTCCAGGGGGGCATTCTGGGATATCTCTACCATCATCAGGATCAGCCCGTGTACCAGAAGAATCTGGAGAAGGAATTCCGCATATCCGGGGCTACGGTCTCCAATACGCTCCAGGTCATGGAGCGGGAGGGCCTGATCGTGCGCAAGGCCCAGGATAAGGACGGCAGGCTGAAGAGGATCCAGATGACCCCGGAAGCCTGCCAGAACCATGCGAAGATCGAGCGCCACATGGACTGGATAGGGGACAGGGTGCTGGAGGGGATGTCCGATACAGAGGTGTCGGAGCTCTTCCGCCTGCTGGGCATCCTGATGAAGAACCTGGAGGAGATGACGGCTGAGCCGGAGGAACCGACGGAGGAAGCTCCACTGGAAACCGGGTGAAGCAGAAAGCCAGAAACGTTTTAAAGGAAACAGATAATCAAAATACAAAGAAAAGGGAGTGTAGAAACCATGTTAAAGACACTTGGGGCCCACATCAGGGAATTCAAGAAGGATTCCATCCTGACCCCGGTCTTCATGATTGGGGAAGTCATCATGGAGACCATCATCCCCCTGCTCATGGCGTCCATCATCGACGACGGCGTGCAGGCGGGGAACATGAACCATATCTATCTGATCGGAGCGCTGATGCTGGTGGCCGCGCTGTTCAGCCTGACCTTCGGCATCCTGGGAGGCCAGTTCGGCTCCCGCGCCTCCGCCGGATTCGCCAGGAACTTAAGGAGGGCCATGTATGAGAACATACAGACCTTCAGCTTTTCCAACATCGACAAGTTCAGCACCTCGGGCCTGGTGACCAGGCTCACCACGGACGTGACCAACATCCAGAACGCCTACCAGATGATTCTGAGGATGTGCATGCGGGCACCGGCCAGCCTGATCTGCGCCATGGCAATGTCCTTCTTCATCAGCCCCAGGCTGGCCAGCATCTACCTGGTGGCGGTGGTGCTGTTAGGCTGCGTGCTGGCCTTCATCGTCAGCCAGGCCACCCAGCACTTCTCCCAGGCCTTTCCCAAATATGACGCCCTGAACGAGAGCGTGCAGGAGAACGTCTCCGCCATCCGGGTGGTAAAGGCCTATGTCCGGGAGAACCAGGAGATCGAGAAGTTCAAGACCGCCAGCAACAACCTGTACAAGATCTTCTGCAAGGCAGAGGGCATCGTCATCTGGAACAACCCGGTGATGAACTTCACCGTCTACGCCTGCATCCTGCTGATCAGCTGGACAGGGGCCAACATGATCGTACAGAACCAACTGACCACAGGACAGCTCATGAGCATGCTGGCCTACTGCATGAACATACTGATGAGCCTGATGATGCTGTCCATGATCTTCGTCATGATCACCATGTCCTCGGCCAGCGCAAAACGTATCTGCGAGGTATTGAACGAGGAGGCCGATCTGGCCAACCCTGCACAGCCCATCCATGAGGTGAAGGACGGCAGTATCCGTTTCGACAATGTGTCCTTCAGCTACAAGAAGGATGCCAAGGAGTCCGTGCTCAAGGACGTGAACCTGGAGATTAAATCCGGCGAGACCATAGGCATCATCGGCGGCACCGGCAGTGCTAAGTCCAGTCTGGTGAACCTGATTAGCAGGCTTTATGACGTGACCCAGGGGCGCCTCCTGGTAGGCGGCGTGGATGTCAAGGATTATGATATGGAAGCCCTGCGCAACCAGGTGGCCGTGGTGCTGCAGAACAATGTGCTGTTCTCCGGCACGATCCTGGAGAACCTGCGCTGGGGCGACAAGAACGCCACCGAGGAGGAATGCAGGCATGCCTGCCAGCTGGCCTGTGCCGACGAGTTCATCCAGAAGATGCCCGAGGGGTACAATACCTACATAGAGCAGGGCGGCACCAATGTGTCCGGCGGCCAGAAGCAGAGGCTGTGCATCGCCAGGGCCCTTCTGAAGAAGCCGAAGATCCTCATACTGGACGATTCCACCAGCGCGGTGGACACGGCCACGGATGCCAAGATACGGCAGGCCTTTGCGGAGGCCATCCCCGGCACCACCAAGCTGATCATCGCCCAGAGGATTTCCAGCGTGGAGCATGCAGACAGAATCATCGTCATGCATGACGGACAGATAAACGGCTTCGCGTCCCATGAGGAGCTGCTTGCCACCAATGACATCTACAGAGAGGTCTATGAGGCACAGATCAGCGGCAGCGGAGACTTTGACGAGAAGAAATAAGGAGGTATCGCGATATGGCAGCGCAGAAGAATCAGAATGGAAATGGTGGGCCCGGTCACGGCCCCGGCGGGCCCAGAGGCGCAAGAGGCCCCAGGCCCAAGATAGAGAATCCCGGAAAGCTGTTCAAGCGCGTGATGCGCTATACATTGAAGGACTACGCAATCGGCTGGATCGTGGTGGTGGTATGCATCTTCGCGTCCGTGTACGCAAGCCTCCAGGGGACCATGTTCATGCGGACGCTGATCGATTCCTATATCCTGCCCCTGATCGGCAGGGAGAACCCGGACTTCGGGCCGCTGCAGGGAGCCATCACCCGGGTGGCATGCTTCTATGCCCTGGGGGTCATAGCATCCTTCACCCAGTCCAGGATACTGATCAACATCGGCCAGGGGACGCTGCGCAACATCCGAAACGACATGTTCGAGAAGATGGAGTCCCTTCCTATTAAATACTTTGACACCCATGCCCACGGCGACATCATGTCCATGTACACCAACGACATCGACACCCTGCGCCAGATGATCAGCCAGAGCATCCCCCAGATGATCAACAGCGCCATCACCGTGGTCAGCGTCTTCGCCTGCATGCTGGTGCTGGACATCCCGCTGACCGTGGTGACCCTGCTGATGGTGGGCGTCATGCTGGTGGCCACCAAGAAGATCGGGGGCCTGAGCAGCCGGTACTTCCTGGCCCAGCAGAAGGCAATCGGCGCCGTGAACGGCTGCGTGGAGGAGACCATGACCGGCCAGAAGGTGGTGAAGGTGTTCTGCCATGAGCAGGAGAGCCTGGACCAGTTCAATGAGCTCAACGACCAGCTCTTCGAGAGCGCCTACCAGGCCAACCGCTTCGCCAACATCATGGGGCCCGTGAACGCCCAGCTGGGGAACCTAAGCTATGTGGTCTGTGCCGTGGTGGGCGGCATCCTGGCCATCACAGGGGTGTCCGGGCTGACCTTGGGCGGCCTGGCCAGCTTCCTGAACTTCAACAAATCCTTCAACATGCCCATCAACCAGGTGAGCATGCAGTTCAACAGCATCATCATGGCCCTGGCCGGCGCGGACAGGATCTTCAAGCTCATGGACGAGAAGCCCGAGGTGGACGAGGGCTACGTGGAGCTGGTGAACGCGGTGCGGGACGCGGACGGCGAGCTGAGGGAGAGCAAGGAGCGCACAGGGCTCTGGGCCTGGAAGCATTACCACAAGGCGGACGATACCACCACCTACGTGGAGCTCACCGGGGACGTGGTGTTCGACGGCGTGGACTTCGGCTACAATGACGACAAGATGATTCTCCACGACATCGTGCTCCATGCCAAGCCCGGCCAGAAGATAGCCTTCGTAGGGGCCACCGGCGCGGGCAAGACCACCATCACCAACCTGATCAACCGGTTCTACGATATCCAGGATGGAAAGATACGGTACGACAACATCAACGTGAACAAGATCAAAAAGGCGGATCTGCGGCGCTCCCTGGGGATCGTGCTCCAGGACACCCATCTTTTCACCGGCACCGTCATGGAGAACATCCGCTACGGCAAGATGGACGCCACGGACTCCGAGGTGAAGAAGGCCGCGGTGCTGGCCAATGCCCACGGGTTCATCGTAAGGCTCCCGGACGGCTATGACACCATGCTCCATGGGGACGGCGCCAACTTAAGCCAGGGCCAGAGGCAGCTCCTGGCCATCGCCAGGGCCGCCATCGCGGATCCTCCGGTACTGATCCTGGACGAGGCCACCAGTTCCATCGACACCAGGACGGAGAAGCTGGTGCAGCAGGGCATGGACGCGCTGATGAAGGGCCGGACCAACTTCGTCATCGCCCACAGGCTCTCCACGGTCAAGAACAGCGACTGCATCATCGTGCTGGAGCAGGGCCGGATCATCGAGCGGGGCACCCACGACGAGCTCATGGAGCAGAAGGGGAAGTACTACCAGCTCTATACCGGGAACGCGGTCACCGCGTAGAGCCGCGGCGCCGCGGCGCAGAAGCAAAAAAACGCTTGCATTTTCCGGGAAACGGGATTATAATGATTTTTGTCAAATAAAAGAAAATTCTTCGGGGTCGGGTGACCTCTGCGGGATGCGGATGCATGTCCCGCAGGCGGAATTCCCTACTGGCGGTAAAGTCCGCGACCCGGGGCAGGCGAAGGGCAAACGCCCAGGCCCGCCACGGCTGATTCGGTGAAACTCCGGAACCAACAGTAAAGTCTGGATGAAAGAAGAAATATCTGCCACAGGTTCCCTTCGGGAGGCATGTCCTGGCTGCAGCAGGCTGCCCTGGAAGCGCATCCTGTGGGCAGAGGTATGGAAACCTGCCCCGAATCGTCATGGTTCGGGGCTTTTTCATGTCCGGAAGAATTTTCCGAAACAATCTTTAGAAAAGTGGAGGAAAAGAAAAATGAACGAACTGTTCCAAACCGTAGCGGAGAACGCCATGTATGTCCTAAGCTTCTTTCTGATCATCGTGCTGGTATTTGTCGTAGCGCTGCTGCTGGAGAAGGCCGCCGGGAAAAAGAACGGCGTGACAGGGCCGGTCTTCACCACCAGGAAGCTGGCCATGATTGGCATGTTCTCCGCCATCGCCATGATCCTGCACCTGTTCGACTTCCCGCTGCCCTTCGCCCCCGGCTTCTACAAGCTGGACTTCAGCGAGCTGCCCATTCTGGTGGGAGCCTTCGCTTTCGGCCCGGCGGCGGGGGTCATGATGGAGTTCATCAAGATTCTGCTGAAGCTCTTCATCAAGGGGACTTCCACGGCCTTCGTGGGCGACCTGGCCAACTTCGCCATCGGCTGTAGCTTCATCCTGCCCGCCTCCGCCATCTATGCTTTCCATAAGAGCAAGAAGACGGCGATTGCGGCCTGCGCCATCGGCACCGCCATCCTCACCGTGTTCGGCACCGCCTTCAACGCCGTCTACCTGCTCCCGGCATTCTCCAAGCTCTACGGCATGCCCCTGGACAGCCTGCTGGAGATGGGCAGCGCCGTGAACCCGCTGGCGAAGGGCGGCATCATCAGCTTCGTGGCGGCCTGTGTCGCGCCCCTGAACCTGATCAAGGGAGCCAGCGTGTCTTTGGTGACGTTGCTTGTCTACAAGCCCCTGAGCCCTATCATCAAGGCCGGACAGGATACGGCGGCGACGCGCCGCGTTGCGGGACAGGCGGGCCGTCTGCAGTAAAATTTCTTGCTTTTTTCGGATTTTTAGAGTAAAATGACAGATGGACACAAAAGCACCTGCTCTGTGGGTGCTTTTTCGTGGAATAAAATGCGACAGGCCGATTTCGGGCGGCAGAGGAGAAGTATGCTGGAACTGACCATAAAGATAGAAGCAGGGGATTTATACGACTACATGCTGCGGCATTCCTACAACAGCCCGGCGGGCATCCTGGGCAGCGCTTTCGGCGCGGTATTGATTTTGTTCGCCCTGGCCACGAAGCAGTGGATTTTCATCGTGCTGGGGCTGGTGATGCTGCTCTATCTGCCATGGACGCTTTTTTTAAAGAGCAGGAGCCAGATCCTCTCCAATGCCGCTTTCCAGGAGCCGCTCCACTATACCCTGGACGACGAGGGGCTGACCATTTCCCAAGGGGAGGCCCAGGAGAAGATGGCATGGGAATACATGCACAAGGCGGTGTCCACCGGCCGGAGCATCATCCTCTACACCTCGCCCATCAACGGGACGATTTTCCCCAGGCGCCAGCTGGGAGACCGGCAGGCGGCGGTGATTGAGATAATCTCCACCCACATGCCCCCGGCCAAGGTGAAGATACGCGCCTGATTCTGCGGGGTGACAGGGCAGTGGAAAACAGGGAAACGGATGGATATAAACGTAAAGAAGATAATAGAGGAACTGAATACAGGTAAAGCAGTGACGCTGGAATCCTGGTCGGCAGAGGAGACAGCCGCATTTGGAGAGCGCCTGGGCCAGGCGGGTCTGCCGGGCCAGGTCTACACCCTGACCGGAGACCTGGGCGTGGGCAAGACCGTGTTCACCCAGGGCTTCGCCAGAGGCCTGGGCGTGGAGGGCCCTGTGAACAGCCCTACCTTTACCATACTCCAGATCTACGAGGACGGCAGGCTGCCATTCTACCATTTCGATGTCTATCGCATAGCAGACGTGGAGGAGATGGAGGAAATCGGCTACGAGGACTGCTTTTACGGGGAGGGAATCTGCCTCATAGAATGGGCCAATCTGATAGAGGAGATTCTGCCGGAGGATGCCATCCAGGTAACCATAGAAAAAGATTTAGAAAAAGGCTTCGACTATCGCAGAATCACTCTGTGCAGCCGCAATGTCGAGAAGGGTGCCACTGACAGCAATGCCGCCCTGGGCGGGATGGAAAAGTGATGCGCGGCACCATGGGAAGGAAGATATGAAGATATTAGGAATGGACAGTTCCGGCCTGGTGGCCAGCGTGGCCATCGTGGAGGACGACGCGCTGGTGGCGGAATACACCACGAACTATAAAAAGACGCATTCCCAGACCCTCCTGCCCATGCTGGAGGAGCTGCGGGACATGGTGGAACTGGACATGGACACCATCGATGCCATAGCCATAGCCTCCGGCCCCGGCTCCTTCACAGGGCTGCGCATCGGCTCCGCCACCGCCAAGGGCCTGGGCCTTGCCCTGGGGAAGCCCCTGGTGGAGGTGCCCACCCTGGAGGGGCTGGCATGGAACCTCTGGGGGACGGACAGGCTGGTCTGCCCCCTGATGGACGCCAGGCGGAACCAGGTATACGCCGCGGCCTGCGAATTCCTGCCGGAGGGGGAGGGTTTTGAACTGCATACGATCATTCCCCAGTGCCCGATCGATATAGAAGAGCTGCTGGAAAGGCTCACGGCGCTGGGCAGGCCCGTGGTCTTCCTGGGGGACGGCGTCCCCGTCTACAGGGAAGCCGTCCGGGCGCACTGCGGCGTGCCCTACGCACTGGCACCGGCAGGCAGCAACAGGCAGCGGGCGGCTTCCATAGCGGCGCTGGGCGCAGTGTATTTCAGGCAGGGCAGGACCGTGCCCGCCGCGGCCCACAGCCCGGTATATCTGCGCAAAAGCCAGGCGGAGCAGGAGGCGGGGCGCAGGCGGCAGTCATGAATCCGGGATTCATGTCGATATATACAGTGGAGGGGCTATGCAGATTGAGATAAGAGAATTGCAGGAGGCGGATATCCAGGCCCTGGCGGATATCGAGGCGCAGACCTTTTCCATGCCCTGGTCGGCCCGGTCCTTCCGGACCCTCCTGGAGAATCCTTACTGCTTTTATTTCGTGGCGCTTGCTGACGGCCGCATAGTGGGGGGCGCAGGGTACACCGAGCTGTGCGGGGAGGCCAACATAGACAATGTGGTGGTGGCCCAAAGCTACAGGGCCCAGGGCATCGGACAGGCGCTGCTGCAGGCGCTGATCGCCCACGGAGAGGCGCGGCGGATCACGGCCTTCACGCTGGAGGTGCGGGTGAGCAATGCGGCGGCCATCCATATGTATGAAAAATTCGGTTTTTCATCGGAAGGGATCCGTCCCGGCTTCTATGAAAGGCCCAGGGAGGATGCCGTGATCATGTGGCGGCGGCAGGACAGAATCTGACAAAATGACAGCAATTACCACACGCATTTATGTATATTTTTAGTATAATGGTTACAGGTCGGCCAGACAGCCACAGGCGGAACGAAAGAATGTGGCATTCGGCGGATCTGGCAGCGGTTATCGGCAGGTTCATGCGAAGGGAGAAGAGAGTATGCGTAAATACGTGGATGGACAGGATAAAGTGCTGATGAAGGTGGTCTGCAACAAATGCGGCAGGCCCCTGAAGGTGGAGAACGGATATCTGAGGGAATTCTGCTTTGCCGGGGATGCCGTGTTCGGGTATTTCAGCCGCAGGGACGGCGTGGCCCAGCATTTCGACCTGTGCGAGGACTGCTACGAGGAATGGACGGCCCGGTT
>CAMTBF010000136.1 GCA_947068385.1 uncultured Lachnospiraceae bacterium | reverse complement strand
GCTGGAAGCCATCCCTGTAATACTCATCACCGGGGAGAGCATCGAGGACAGCGAGGGCAGGGCCTACGACTTCGGCGTGGCGGACGTGATACATAAGCCCTTCCTTACCTATATCGTGAGGCGCCGCACCAGGAACATCATCGAGCTGTACCAGAACAAGCGCAACATGGAGTGGCGCCTGAAGGAGCAGGAGATCGCCATAAGGGCCCAGGAGAAGGAGATCCGGGAGACCAACGAGTTCATGGTGGACGCCCTCAGCACCGTGGTGGAGTCCCGGAGCGCGGAGACGGGAGACCATACCAAGCGCATCAAGTACTACACCCGGATCATGGCGAACCACCTGATGGAGCATTTCCCCAAGTACGGCCTGACCCCTGTGACGGTGGACGGGATATCCAGGGCGTCCGTCATGCATGACATCGGGAAGATAGGCATCTCGGACACCATCCTGCTCAAGCCGGGCCGCCTGACCAACGAAGAGTTCGACATCATGAAGACGCATACCACCATCGGCTGCGACATCCTGGAGAAATTCTACAAGGACAGGACCAGCGAGTTCTACCGTTTCTGCTACGAGATCTGCCGCCATCACCATGAGCGGTGGGACGGGAGGGGTTATCCGGACCACCTGGCCGGGGACGATATCCCCATCAGCGCGCAGATCGTCGCCATAGCGGATGTCTATGATGCACTGGTAAGCCCAAGGGTGTACAAGAGCTCCTTCTCGGAGGAGAAGGCGTTCGAGATGATCACCAACGGCGAATGCGGCCAGTTCGCGCCGGATATATTGGAATGCTTCAGGCTTGCCAGGGAAGATTTCCACAATATCATGGAAATGCTGGGAGCGTCCTAGTTTTTGCAATAGGAACGACAGCAAAGTGGGGATGACGCTTCTGCTGCTGTTTTCATTCATGGCAATAGAATTTTCGCGAGGCGGGAATTCTATTGTTGGGCTGTTTTCATTTATGGGGAAAGCGGATGCCGGCGGAGGGACGATATGGGAGAGGATTGGACGGGCGCATTTCCCGTGGAGGACGCGCTGGAGATGGTGCTGATGTTTGACGGGACGGGTGAGATCACCTACGCCAATGCCGCTGCCAGGAGCAGGCTGGGGTACGCGCCGGAGGGCGCGGAGGACGGCGGGAGCCTCCGGGGCAGGCAGATGGGAGAGGTGTTCCCCGGCGTCTTCAAGTCCCCGGGGAGCGTATCCGGCATGCCGGAGGGGGAGGAGAGGCCCCATCTGGTGATGTACCGCAGGAACCGCACCTGCTTTCCCGTGGAGGCCAGGTTCCTCCGCGGCCAGGCCGGGGGCGCCTTCGTCTGCATGGCCATCGACATCCTGGAGCGGGAGCACCTGGGGAGGGAGGTCGAACAGGTGCGGGAGGAAGCCAGACAGGCGGCCAGGGTCAAGTCGGAATTCGTGGCCAATGTGACCCATGAGCTGCGCACGCCCGTGAACGGCATCCTGGGCAATGTGAGGGAGCTCCTGGGCGGGCCCCTGGAGGACCGCACCGCCAAGGCCCTGCAGCTCATAGAGCGCTGCTGCGGGGACATGAACAAGATTATCGACAATATCCTGGATTTTTCCAAGCTGGAGGCGGGGAAGTTCACCCTGGAGCTTCGGAAATTCCATTTTCGAAATATGTTGGATTACGTGAAGGCCCAGCACATCAGCCGGATTACCGAGAAGGGGCTGGATTTCTTCCTGACCGTATCGCCCCAGGTGCCGGAATATGTGATAGGGGATGAGCTGCGCATCGTGCAGGTCCTGAACAATCTCCTGTCCAATGCCCTGAAGTTCACCGCCGTGGGCAAGATCGCGGTCCAGGCGCTGCTCACCGCCAGGGTGGGCAGCAAGGTGGAGATCTTCTTCATCGTGTCGGACACGGGGATCGGCATCGCCCAGGAGGACCGGGATAAGCTGTTCCAGAGCTTCTCCCAGGTGGACGCCTCCATCTCCAGGAAGTACGGCGGCACGGGGCTTGGCCTGAACATCTGCAGGCAGCTGGTGGAGCTCATGGGCGGCGCAATCGACGTGGAGAGCAAAAAGGGCGGCGGCAGCAGCTTCTCCTTCTCCATATGGGTGGAGGACTGCGGGGAGGAGACGGCCCCCCGGGCCCCTGCGGACGACGTTGAAGCAGCGTTTTCCGGCATGGCCCATGCAGGTGCCGATGAGGAGGACGGCCAGGCGCTGAAGCGTTACGGCACCCCCGCCAACACGGAGGCGCTGAAGAAGAACCTGTCGAAGCTGATCCTGAGCGTGGAGATGGAGAACCTGGAGAAGGCGGAGATGTTCATGGAGACGGTGAGGCAGCTCACCGCGGACGCGCCGCCGGACATCAGGCGCATGGCCCTGAGGCTCAAGATGGCGATCCAGAAGGGGGACTATGAGAAGACGTCCGCGGAATTCGACAGACTGTACCAGGGCTGCCTGGGGCCCGCCGCCCGGGACGCGGGCGAGGCGCCCGGCATTTGAGGAAGAGCACGGAGTCTGTAGGCAGGGAGGTGCCGGGGATGGAGCACGCGGACAAGGGCGCGGCCAGGATTCTCATCGTGGACGACCTGGAAGTGAACAGATGCATCCTGGAGGAAATCATCCAGGACATGGGCTGCCGTCCCGTGGTGGCGGCCAGCGGGGAAGAGGCGCTTGGGCTGGTCGGGGAAGCCCGCCCCCATTTGGTCCTGTCCGACATCTCCATGCCGGGGATGGACGGCTATGAGCTGTGCAGGGCATTGAAGAACGATAAAAAGACAAAAAATATCCCGATTATCTTCATTTCCGCATACGATAATCCGAAAGATATCATTGAGGGCCTGTCGCTGGGCGGGGCTGACTACATCACGAAGCCCTTTGTGCCGGAGGTGGTGCAGGCCAGGGTGGGCGTGCACCTGCGCCTCTACGAGGCCAGCAGGGAGCTGGAGGAGATGAACCACAGGCTCCACGCCTCCGTCAGCGAGCAGCTCAAGCAGATCGAGCAGGAGAAGAAGGACGTACTGTACGCCCTGGCGGGAATCGCCGCCAGGAATTCCTGCTACGGGGGGGAGCATATAGAGCGCCTGAAGGAGAACTGTAGGATCCTGGCCCAGGGGATGCAGCTTTCCCCGCTGTTCGAGGATAAGGTCTCCGATGCCTGCATCGATACCATCGAGCTGGCGGCGCCCCTGTGCGACATCGGCAATATCGGGATCCCGCTGGAGCTTTTGCGCAAGGCGGAGGCCCTGGACGCGGGGGAGATGGCGATCGTGCAGACCCATACCACCATCGGCGCCAAGCTCCTGGGCGACCTGCATGTGGGCAGGGACTACAATGACTTCATCCGCATGGCCGTGGACATCGCCCATTACCATCATGAGAACTGGGACGGCAGCGGATATCCGGAGGGGCTTGCGGGGGAGGCCATCCCCCTGGCGGCGCAGATCGTATCCATCGTGCAGGCCTACTGCGCCCTGACGGACAAGAAGCACTACAGCAGGGAAGAGGCCTTAGGGATCATGGAGGGGGAGGCGGGGATGAAGTTCAATCCGGATATTTTCAGGATATGCCGCAAGATATGCCGCCAGCTGTGCTGAGGCGGGGCGGATTCAGATAAGGATACGAGCGCGCGGGCAGGTTTTGGACGCGGGTCAGGAGGTGGGATGAGCTGTGATCAAGGATGAGGAATTTATACGGATCGCCTCTCATATGAAGCAGCGCTACGGAATCGACCTTTACCAGAAAAAGGTCATTGTAAACGGGCGGCTGGAGAATTATATTAAGAGAGGCGGCTGGAAGACATTCGATGAATTCATGAACGCGGTGGAGCAGGATACCACGGGCAATCAGGAGAAGATGCTGGTGAACTTCCTCACCACCAACCATACATATTTCATGCGGGAATTCGAGCATTTCGACTTCTTCAAGAGCCAGGTGCTCCCCTGGCTGCGCCAGAAGGAGGCGGCGAGGAAGGACCTGCGGATCTGGTGCGGCGCGGCTTCCTCCGGGGAGGAGCCCTATATGATAGCCATGGTGCTGGCGGACTTCTTCGGGATGGAGCATGCCCAGTGGGACACCAAGGTGCTGGCCACGGACATCTCCACCAAGGTGCTGCAGAAGGCCATGGCGGGGATCTACTCGGACGAACAGCTCAAGAACATCCCGGAGCACTGGCGGAAGAAGTTCTTCCATAAGCTTGCGGGGGGCACCCAGTATCAGGTGAAGCAGGAGCTGAAGAACGAGGTCATCTTCCGGCAGTTCAACCTCATGGATCCGTTCCCGTTCCGGCGCAGGATGCATACCATATTCCTGCGGAACGTGATGATATACTTCGACGAGAAGACGAAGCGGGAGCTGGTGCAGAAGGTCTACGACGCGCTGGAGCCCGGGGGCTACCTGTTCATCGGGACCACGGAGACCATCGACAGGAACAGCACGCCGTTCCAGATCATCCAGCCCTCCATCTTCCGGAAATGAGGGAGGGGCCGGGACAGAAGGCCGGGATGAGAAGTTGTGACAGGAAATTGGGTATAGAAAAGCAAAGAGGGGGACAGGGTGATATATGCTGCCGATTAAGGTTTTGATAGTGGATGATTCCATCGTGTTCCGGGAGCTGCTGGTCCAGAATCTGGGCAGGGATCCGGCGATACAGGTGGTGGGGACGGCCAGGGACCCCTTTGAGGCCAGGGACGCGATTTTGGCCCTGAAGCCGGACGTGATGACGCTGGACATCGAGCTGCCTAGGATGAACGGGATCGAGTTCCTGCGAAAGCTCATGCCCCAGTACCCGCTTCCCGTGGTGGTGATCAGCTCCTTAAGCGACAAGGTGTTCGATGCCATGAACGCGGGGGCGGTGGACTTCGTGGCCAAACCCGCGGTGTCCAGCAGGAAGCAGCTGGAGGACTTCGTCCGCAACGAGCTGCTGGTAAAGATAAAGATAGCCTCCAGCGCCAGGATCAGCAACATCAAGAAATCGGTGATGCTGAACCAGAGGAGCCCGGAGCGCATGGCCGTGAAGCGCGGGAACCTGGTGGTGGCGATCGGCGCCTCCACGGGCGGGACGGAGGCCACCTCCGCCGTGGTGCGGCAGTTCGGCACGGACATTCCGGGGATCGTCTGTGTACAGCACATGCCGCCGGGGTTCACGCAGATGTATGCCAAGAGGCTGGACGACGAGTGCCAGATCCACGTCAAGGAGGCGGAGACCGGGGACAGGGTGCTGCCCGGGCATATGCTCATAGCCCCCGGAGGCGACAGGCACATGAGGCTGGTGAAGGTAGGCGGGAACTACCAGGTGGAGGTCAAGCCCGGGCCCAGGGTGAACGGGCACTGCCCCTCCGTGGAGGTGCTGTTCGACTCCGTGGCCAAGGCGGCGGGGCCTGACGCGGTGGGCATCATCCTGACAGGGATGGGCGGAGACGGCGCCAGGGGGCTGCTGGCCATGCGCCAGGCGGGGGCCAGGACGATCGGCCAGGACGAGTCCACCTGCGTGGTCTATGGGATGCCGAAGGTCGCTTATGACCTGGGGGCGGTGGAGTATCAGGAGAAGCTGACGGACATCGCCCAGAGGACATACGCGTTATTGAATAAAATGTAAATGTAAAGGAGAAAAGACATGAAGATTCTGCTGGCGGAGGATGATTTCGCGACGAGGAAATTTATGGCAAGCTTTCTTGCGAAGTACGGTGAGTGTGACGTGACGGTGGACGGCATGGAGGCCGTGGACGCGTTCCTGATGGCCTTAGAGGACAAGGAGCCTTACGACCTGGTCTGCCTTGACATCATGATGCCCGTGATGGACGGGTATCAGGCGCTGATGGGCATCCGCAATCTGGAGAAGGAGAGGAACATTCCGGAGGACAAGGCGGTGAAGGTCATCATGACCACTGCCCTGAACGAGGAGAAGAACGTGAAGATGGCATTCGAGCTGGGGTGCACCATATACTCCGGAAAGCCCATCGACCAGGAGCGGTTCGAGCAGGCCATGAAGAAGCTGAACCTGATCTGACAGGCGGGGCCGGCTTATGGCCGGCAGAGAGAAGAGAGTAAAGCGCGCTCTCCGCGCGCCCACGAAAGGAGATAGATATGGCGGGAGATTTTAACACAGAAAGCATGCTGGACATGTATCTGTTCGAGAACGGTCAGCTGCTGGAGCAGCTTCAGGAGACTGTTCTGGAACAGAAGGATGCGGACTGCTTTGACGAGGACAGCATCAACGAGATATTCCGGACCATGCATACCATCAAGGGCTCATCCGGCATCATGATGTTCGACAATATCACGGCTGTGTCGCACAAACTGGAGGATGTCTTCTTTTATCTGAGGGAATCCCATCCGGACAATGTTCCCCATGTGGAGCTGGTGGAGCATGTGCTGGAGGTGGAGGATTTCATCTCCAGTGAAATGGAAAAGATCCGCAACGGCGAGCCCGCGGACGGCGACGCCACGGACATCATCGCGGATCTGGACAAATTTTTGAACCAGATCAAGAACGGAGGCGCAGGAGGAGAGGGCGGCCCGGCCGTGGAGAATGTCCATGAGGAGCCGAAGCATTTCTACATCGCCCCCGTGGCCACCGCCGCCAGCCGCTTCTACAAGATTTTCATCCACTTCTTCCCGGAGACGGAGATGGCCAATGTGCACGCGTATAAGACCGTCTACGCCCTGAAGGAGATCGCGGAGGACATCCTGTACTCCCCGGAGGACCTCCTCACGGACGAGAAGTGCAGCGAGACCATCATCAAAGAGGGGTTCCGCATCCTGCTCCAGGCCCAGTGCAGCGAGGAGGAAGTGCGGGAGCTCATAGGCGTGGGGTACGACATCGAGAAGGTGGACGTCTTCGAGTGCGACGCCAACCAGTTCCTGCTGGGCTTCGACTTCGGCGACACGCAGCCCCTGCCCCAGATCGACCTGGAGTCCAGCGTGGAGGTCATAGAGGCCAAGCAGGAGGCCGCCCAGGCAGGGGAGGCCAAGGCGGAGGAGAAGAAGCCCGAGGCGCCTAAGATCACGCCGGGCGATTTCGTCATCCAGTCCAAGGAGCCCGGCAGGCAGAAGAAGCTGGCCAAGGATAAGCCCAAGGGCGAGAAGGCGGCTTTCATCAGCGTCAACGTAAACAAGATGGATCAGCTCATGGATCTGATCGGGGAGCTGGTGATTTCCGAGTCCGTGGTGCTGCAGAGCTCCGACCTGAAGGTGCCCGGGCTGAACCTGGACAACTTCAACAAGGCGGCGGCCCAGCTGGCCTCTATCTCTACGGATCTGCAGAATGTCATCATGTCCATGCGCATGGTGCCCCTGACCAACACTTTCCAGAAGATGAACCGCATCGTCTTCGACGTGTCCAGGAAGCTGGGCAAGGACATCGAGTTCGTGATGGTGGGGGATTCCACCGAGGTGGACAAGAACATCATCGAGCATATCTCCGATCCCCTGATGCACCTGGTGCGGAACGCCGTGGACCATGGTATCGAGACCAATGAAGAGAGGGCGGCCAGCGGCAAGACGGAGAAGGGCAAGGTCACCCTGTCCGCCAAGACCGAGGCCGGCAAGGTTTGGATCAGCGTGGAGGACAACGGCACCGGGCTGGATCGGGAGAAGATTCTGGCCAAGGCCAGGAGGCAGGGCATCCTGGAGGACAACAAGCCGGATTCCGCCTACACCGACAAGGAAGTGTACCAGTTCATCACCCTGCCCGGATTCTCCACCAACGAGGTGGTCACCGAGTACTCGGGGCGCGGCGTAGGCATGGACGTGGTGGTGCAGAACATCCAGGCCATCGGCGGAGCCCTGGAGATCGAGAGCACCCCTGGCAGCGGCAGCGTCATGAGCCTGAAGATCCCCCTGACCCTGGCCATCATCGACGGCATCGTCATGGAGGTGGGCACATCCTCCTTCGTCATGGAGACAGGCGTCATCAAGCAGTTCATCCGGGTGAAGGAGGACATGATGATTCATGAGCCCAACGGCGACGAGTTCGTCATGATCCGCGGGGACTGCTTCCCGGTGATCCGCCTGGGCAACTGGTATGGCCTGGAGGAGTATCAGGAGTCCGTGGAGGACGGCGTGATGCTGATCCTGGAGGTGGAGGACCGGAAGATCTGCCTGTTGGTGGATAAGCTGGTGGGAGAACAGGAAATCGTGGTAAAACCGATTCCTTCCTATATCAAGAAGGTGAAGGGCCTGTCCGGCTGTACACAGCTGGGCGACGGCAGCATCGCCCTGATACTGGATGCCCCTGGGTTGGTAGAATAAAATCATAGAAAGGAACGGCTAATCATATGGATGAAATGATGAACACCGGTGCCGGCAGTGCGGACACGCAGGAAGGCAAATACATGACATTCA
>CAMTBF010000135.1 GCA_947068385.1 uncultured Lachnospiraceae bacterium | reverse complement strand
ACCTTCGTGGACACGCTGTATCAGGTCATCACGGCTTCGGAGGCGGACAATCTGATTGATTTCACGGCGGAATGGAAGAAGAGCATGAACGGGATCATCGCGGCGCTGAAAGAGGTGGATGAAGAGACGGTGGAGGCGCTGAAGGAGATCGTCAGGTCGCTGTTCGAGATCGCCAGGGAGAACCGCAGGAAGCAGGTGGCGGTAAAGGCAGAGGCCGCGCTGGAACTGCTGGCACCCAAGGGGAAGGACGGGAAGGCGCAGGCAGAGTAAGTAGCCAAGTAGAGGGCGAGATAAAGAAGGCGAAAGGATAATGCACTATGGATAAGACAGAGACCTGTGCGGAGGGGCAGCAAGGTGGAGGAGCTGCTGGACAATGAGGGGAAGGCCAGCAGCAGGATTATTGGGGATGAGGACGCAAGAGGATTGTTTAGGGTGTTGTAGGGAGACCGGGAAACCGATGTGGGGCATGAGGGGTGGTATAGTCAGAGGAGAAGGGAAGGCCTACATGGAAAGCAACGAAACAAAATACCCCAGCACCCGCCCTCCATCCGTCCCCGACCGCTCAAAATCAATCCTCTCCGGATGCCACTGTACCCCCACGACAGGCAGGCTCTCATGGCCTATGGCCTCGATACACCCATCCGACGGGCAGCGCGATGCCACCACCAGCCCCTTCCCCAGCCTGGCGATGGCCTGGTGGTGGGCGCTGTTGACGGTGGCCGCGCCGCCGTACAGACCATACAGCCAGGAACCCCTCTCGATTACAGATTCATGATACTTATCCCCTTCCTCATACCGATGCCGCTCCCCCATGCCCGGCTCCAGATCCTGCACCAGCGTCCCTCCCAGCCCCACATTGATGATCTGCAGCCCCTTGCAGATGCCCAGGACAGGCATGCCGATCTGCACCGCCAGGTCAAAGGCCTGGAGCTGCAGGATGTCCAGCTCCGTATCGATATCCTTTGAGCCGTGATTGCGCTCTCCATAAAATGCAGGCGTGATGTCGCCGCCGCCCGGAAGCAGCAGCCCGCGGCACCCCCTTATCTCCGATGCGAGCAATGTCACCACCGGCACGGCCCCCATGGATTCCACATATCTCACATAATTCGCTGTCTTCTCCGGCTTCCCGGCGATGGCTATTTTCATAAAAGCCCCCCTGCCTGATAATAGAATCATCTCTTTTCCATTGTTATATATTATATGCCACCCACGTATAAGATACAATCCGAAAACGGATAATGATAGTGGACATTTCCGCCTGATTGAGATATAATGACGTTGGCATTAAGGCAAACTTCAAAACCATCGCATGGGAACCCGCCGTGGGATTGCCGATTGCGGGCAGGGGCCGCCGCGATGGAGGGGCTGAAGGAGGCAATTGCCGGCCTGCGGGCCGGACATGAACTTAGGGTGATGAGGAATAAAAAGATAAATTTCAATGGAAATCCGCAGAGGACGGCGCTGGTTCTCTCCCTGCTGATTCCCTCCATGGTGATGCTGGCATTGTTCGTGGTGAACCGGATCTACCCCTTTGGGGACAGGAGCTTCCTGTTTTCCGATATGTACCACCAATATATGCCTTTTTTCAGTGAGCTGCTGCACAAGGTAAGGGGAGGGGAGAATTTGAGTTTCTCCTTCAACGTGGGGATAGGCTCTAATTTTCTTGCCCTTTTCGTATATTATCTGGCCAGTCCTTTTCATATCTTTTCCCTGCTGGTGCCGGAGGGCCACCTGATGGAATTCATGAGCTATCTGATCGTGCTCAAGATAGGGCTGGCGGGGCTGACCTCTTACCTCTATCTGCGGCGGCGCTCCATGCCGGCAGAGGCAGGAAACGGCGCGGCCCTGCCTACCGGATTCTGCGCGGGAAATGAGATGGGAGCGCTGTTCTTCTCCTGCTTCTACGCGCTGTCCGGGTTCATGGCCGCCTACAACTACAATATCATGTGGGTGGACTGCGTGGTATTGCTGCCCCTGATCGTCCTGGGGCTGGAACGTCTGGTGCGGGAGGGGCGCTGCGGGCTGTACTGCGTCACCTTGGCCCTGTCCATCTTCACGAATTATTACATCTCCATCATGATCTGCATCTTCCTGGTGCTGTACTTCTGCATGCTCCTGGTGACGGAGAGGCGTGGCCTGGGAGACATATGCAGGAGGGACGTCCCCCGTTTCGCCCTGTACTCCCTGCTGGCCGGGGGGATGGCGGCGATGCTGCTGGTTCCCGAGGTCTGCGCCATCCTGCGGACGGATTTCGGGGACATGGACTTCCCGGAGAAGATAGAGTCCTATTTTTCCATCCTGGACATGCTGGCGAGGCACTGCGTGTGCGTCTATGCGGAGCGCGGACTGGATCACTGGCCCAATATCTACTGCGGCAGCGCGGTGCTGCTGATGATGCCGCTGTACCTGATGAACAGGCGCATAAGCATCCGGGAGAAATTCTGCCGCATGGGGCTGGCCGGATTCCTGCTGCTTAGCTTCGGCACCAACATGCTGGACTTCATCTGGCACGGGCTGAACTATCCGGACTCCCTGCCCGCCAGACAGTCCTTTGTGTATATCTTCCTGGTGCTGACCATGTGCCATGACGCGTACCGGCATGTGCGGGAGCTGGAGGGGCAGCAGATTCTGTACGGGTATCTGTGGGCGGTGGGCTTTTTCCTGTTCTGTGAGAAATTCGTCCTGCAGGAGGACTTCGAGTGGGGCGTGAAGCTCCTGACCCTTGCTTTCGTCAGCCTTTACGCGGTGCTCCTCTACCTGTACCGGACCAAAGAGGACGGTACGCTACACAGAGGGCTGGCGGTGATGGCGCTGACCGTTGTGGTGGCGGAATGCACCGTCAACACTTATGTCACCAGCCTGGGCACGGTGAGCCGCAGCGCCTATCTGGGGCAGCAGGAGGACTATAAGGCGCTGTACCAGGAGACGAAGGGCCGGGAAGAGGGGTTCTACCGGCTGGAGAAGTTCACCAGGAAGACGAAGAACGACGGGACACTCACCGGCTACCCCACGGCCAGCGTGTTCTCCTCCACGCTGAACTCACAGGTCATGGACATGTACAAAAGGCTCGGCATGCGGCACAGCAAGGTGTACTACGGCTTTGACGGCGCAACGGCGCTCACCTCCGCCATGCTGAACGTAAGCTATATGTTCGGGGAGTCGGCGGACTACGAGAACGGCCTCTACACCCTGATTGGGAAGAGCGGGGACATATTCCTCTATCAGTGCAAGGAGACCCTGCCCTTCGGCTATGTGGCCCCTGTGGGATACGACCTGCCGGAGGGGTATGAGGATCAGGGGCTGAAGCTCCAGAACCGGATGGTGGAGGACCTGGGGATAGAGGGGGTTCTGTTCCGGAAGGCGGAGAGCGAGCAGCGGGGGGACGATGTGGAGTTCACCCCTCAGGAGGGCGGGTACTATTATGCCATCCTCACGGCCTCCGGCACGGGAAAGGTGGACTGCATCGGCGGCAGCACGGTGGAGGAGAAGTACAATGACCTGAAGGACGGGTCGGTTCTGTACCTGGGGTATCTGGAAAGGGAGCAGACCGTCACCCTGACCAACGGGGACGAGGAGGACGAGACGCCGAAGATCCAGGCGGACATCTACCGGATGGACGAGAGGGTGCTTGGGGAGGCGCTGGAGCTGCTTTCCGGGCAGCATATGGACGAAGTGAGCTGGGACAATGACACCCTGACGGGTAGCATCGCTCTGGAGGCGGCGGGGAGGCTGATCCTCTCCGTGCCCTATGAGGCGGGCTGGCAGATATCCGTGAACGGGGAAAAGGCCCGGGGGGAGCTGTTCGGCGGCTGCCTCATGGCCTTCGACCTGGAGCCGGGGGAGTACCGGTTCGAGATGAAATACGTACCCGAGGGCTCCAGGGCCGGCATCGCGGTCAGCATGGCCAGCATGGCGGCGTTTGGCGGGATCACGGCTCTGGGAAGGCGGCGGAGAGAGCGGCAGCAGCCCGGGGAGGCAGAGCAGGGAGAAGCGGACGGAACAGATTTCGAATGAGGAAGAAATTCCCGCAAGGGGAATGATATAGGAGGAGAAAAAGAAAAGAAATGAAGACAAAAGTGGAAAATGCAATGCTGGATACCGTAAAAAGAACAGCCATGGTCCTGGTGGCGGCGGTCATCACGGCCGTGAACCTGAAGACCTTTGTGCGCACGGGGGGACTGATCCCCGGAGGGTTCACGGGGCTGACCAGGCTCCTGCAGGAGATCTGCGACATGGTGTGGGGGTTCGAGCCTCCCTTTTCCGTCATCAACCTGACCCTGAACGTGGTTCCCGCCGTGGTCAGCTACAAGTTCATCGGGAAGAAGTTCACTATGTACTCCTGTCTGATGATCGTGGTATCCGGCCTGATCACTGACCTGATCCCCAGCTACGCGGTGACCACGGACACGCTGCTGGTGGCCGTGTTCGGCGGACTGTTCAACGCGGTGGCCATAGGCATCTGCCTGGCGGCGGGGGCCACGGCGGGGGGCACGGACTTCATCGCCATTTTCCTGTCGGAGAAGATGGACATCGATTCCTGGAACTATATCTTTGCCGGGAATGTGGTGATACTGTGCATCGCAGGGGCGCTGTTCGGCTGGGAGAAGGCGCTTTACTCCATCATTTTCCAGTTCACCTCCACCCAGGTCCTGCACACCCTCCACAGGCGCTACCAGAAGCAGACGCTGCTGATCGTGACGAAGAAGCCGGAGGAGGTCTATGAGGTGATCAAGGAGATGACCAATCACGATGCCACGCTGATCAAGGGGGAGGGCTGCTACATGAAGCAGGAGTGCAACATCCTCTACTCCGTGGTGGGCCGGGACGAGGTGCGCAAGGTTCTGAACCGTGTGCGGGAGACGGATCCCACGGCCTTCGTGAACATGATCCGCACGGAGAACCTGTCGGGGCGGTTCTACCAGAGGCCTAACGACTGAGGGACGACAGAGCGGATGGATGCCGCGGTAGCAGGGAATTTGGAATGGGATTCCCTGCCGTCGCGGCATTTTTTGCTTTTTCGCTATCCTTGTCAGAGACTGTTGACATTGTAGACAGTCTATGGTACTATATGTTTACAATGTAGACACCAAGGCGGATTCAGAAAAGGACAGAGGCGGGCTCCTGCAACGGGAAGGCAGGACATCCGCCAAAAGAAAGGCGGTTTGCATGAAGGCGCTGAGCGAAGCGGAATGGAACATCATGGAGAGCCTGTGGGAGGAGTGCCCGAAGGTGGGCAGCAGGATCGTGGCGGACATGGCGGGCCGGGTAGGGTGGAGCCGGAGCACCACGCTGACCATGCTGAAGCGGATGACGGAAAAGGGGCTGATCGCCTGCGAGGACAATGGGCGCATGCGGGTCTATGTGCCGTTGGTCGAGCGGGAGACTGCCGTAAAGAAGGAGACGGACAATTTCCTGAAAAGGGTCTACAACGGCAGCGCCAGCATGCTGGTGAGCAGCTTCATCAAGAGACAGAGGCTGTCTGCCGAGGAGCTTTCGGAGCTTCGGCAGATTTTGGATAAGGCAGAGGAAGAGCGCAATGGTTGAGTGGATGATTTCTTCAAGTGTATTGATCGTGCTCGTGACGGCCATGCGGTATTTCTTCCGGGGAAAGCTGCCCATGCGGGCCTGGTACGCCCTGTGGCTGGTGGTGGCCCTGCGGCTGCTGGTGCCGGTGTCCTTTGCGGAGAGCGGGCTGAGCATCCTGAATCTCTTCACTTTCGCGGACAGCGCCCGGGAGGGGCAGGCTCTGGCAGGGCAGCAGGAAGGGGCAGGCGGTGAAGCGCGGCCCGGGGCAGACGAAGCGGCTGCGGGAGAGGGCGGCCAGGCAGGGAATGGCCAGACTGCCGGATTATGGGATGGCCTGGGAGGCTTGGGCCAGGCGACAGGGCTGCCGGAGGGCCAGGACGGGGCATCGGAGGAGACGGACATTGCGGCGGATGCTCTGGCCGCTCCAGGCCGGGTACAGGAGCTGACAACAGGCTCCAGGCCCTACCAGGCGGCACCGCAGGCTTCGCACGGCGGAGCCGGGGAAGGTACAGGCACCGGGAGTCAGGGAACCGGACATCTCTCCCCGGCTTGGCAGGCATTCCTGTCCGGACATTCCCCGCTGTGGTATATATGGCTCCTGGGAGCGGCGGTATGCGCAGGCTGCGTCCTGATATGCAACGGGAGATACCGCAAAAGGGTGCGCATATCCCGGAAGCGCTATAAGACGGCCGGGGTGAGCAGGATTCCGGTCTATGTATCCCCTGTGGTGGACAATCCCTGCATGTTCGGGCTGCTCCACCCGGCGGTATACCTGAGCAAAGAGGCGGCGCAGAGGCCGGAGGCGTTGCGGTACGTGCTGTGCCATGAGAACGTCCACTACAGCCATCGCGACAACCTGTGGGTGGTGGTACGGGCGGCATGCCTGTGCCTCCACTGGTACAATCCCCTGGTGTGGATCGCCGCGGCCCTGTCCGAGCAGGACGGCGAGCTGGCCTGTGACGAGAGGACGCTGGAGCTTTTGGGCCAGGAGGAGCGGATCCGTTACGGCAGGGCGCTGTTGGATTTCAGCGCCCAGGGCAGCCCATGGCAGAGAGGCTGGAAGCTTTCCACCGCTATGTCCAGCGGGAAGAAGCTGCTGAAGGAGCGGCTGCTGGTCATCGTTGCGCAGCCCCGCAGGCATGCGGGGGCCCTGGCGGGAGTCATGCTCCTGACGGCGCTCTGCACGGCCGTCACCTTCACCGGCAGGGTCAGCGGCCAGGAGACGGAGGATGCCGACCTGGAGGAGAGGAAGGACACGGCTCCGGGGGATGCGGCCTTTGTCCGCACAGGGAGCGGAAAGGGCAGCGCCCCCGCTACAGACGGTGTCGAGAGCACGGCCATCGTACCCGTGAACCTGGGAGAAAGGAAGGAAGAGATGCCCGGGGAAGAGCATCTCCTGAAAATCATCGGCCAGGCTGTTCCAGGCGGCGCCCAGTATCGAATCGACCAGATCGCGCTGACCAGGGTTCAGGGAAGGAGGGAGGAGACCCTGCAGACCATCCGCCCGGAGGACGTAAGGGTCCTGTATACCAGGTCTTTGGAGGATATCCGGGGCGGCGCAGGGCAGATGTATTCTTTCACATCGGAGGAGGAGCCCCTGTACGCCAAGCCCCTGTGCAGGGCGGAGGACCTGCCCGCCCATGAGCTGGGAAAGTTCCTGGCGGACGAGAACGGGCAGATCCATGCCGATGCGCTGGACGGAGGGCTGGTGGTGACGGATCTGAACTTTGACGGCTATGAGGATTTTTATCTCCAGGGCGGGACGGGGACTGTCAATACTCCGTATTATTGTTATCTGTGGAATCCTCAGGAGGAAAGGTTCGAACCCGGCTATATGATTCCCAATGTGGAGGTGGATTCGGAGGCACAGCTGATAAAGAGCGCTACCGATGATGGCAACGGGCAGCATTCTGTGAAATATTACCGTTTTGACGAGGCGGATATCCTGCACATGGTGCGGTACGTGGAGGAGAACCAGTCCCCGGACGCGGTCTTCCCCACGCTGGACCTGACCTACTGTGAGCCGTACTATGGACTGCCCGCGGTGGACGAATGGGATTACGGCACCCGCTACGGCGGCGCCCTGACGGAGCGGTTCGTCTACTGGGCGAAGGAGGCGCTGACGGAGCTGTACGAGTGGAGCGGCACGAAGATAGACAAGGCATGCTTCACGGTGACCCGCTTTGGAGACTTTTGCTTCGCGAACACGCCGGAAGAATTGCAATCGTCTTTGATATACTATAACCGTGTGTATGGAGAGGATGCCGGGTTCGAGAGCTGCGTGAAGCAGATGGGCGTGGCTACGGAGCGGATGGTGTGGTTCTCCCCTGTGATACAGTGGAACAAGCCGGAGAACCTGGACGAGATGACGGATCATGAGCTGGCGGAATGGTATTTCGAGAGGGCCCCGCTGGCGGAGGGCGAGAAGCTGGTCAGCGTGGAGGGCATCGGGGAAGGAAGCGGCTACGATACCTATAGCATCCTGAACATCCTGGCGGAATCGGGGAATTTCTATCAGATATATTTGAATGGAGCCACCAGGGAGATGAGCGCCATGTATGGCCCATATGAGGAACGGCCGGACTGAGCGTGAAGGAATTTTCAAGCTCTAAGCGGAGGAATGCCCAATGCGTGGGCATTTTTCCGGTTGGCGGCGGGTTGTTGATTGTGGCCCGTTAGGCGGGCGGGAGGAAGATATGAAGAAAGCATTGTGTAAATGGGCGGCGCTGTGCCTTGCGGCAGCCGTGCTGGGAGGCTGCGGCAGTGACGGCACAGGGAACGGGCTGGAGGACATGG
>CAMTBF010000134.1 GCA_947068385.1 uncultured Lachnospiraceae bacterium | reverse complement strand
TCCTTGTAGGCATCCTCGTAAGGGCCGAATCCCACCGTGCCGTCCTCCTTGACGAAATAGCTGTTGCCGGAGACGCCGTAAGCGCCCGCGAAGATATTCGATGTGTAGATCAGCTGGTCCTTGTCCAGGGCAAGGGGATACTCTACCCCATTGTCCTTCATGGCCTGCAGCATGGCCGTCCAGTCGTCGATGGTCTGGGGGACCTCCATATTGGCGGCCGCCAGGTAATCGCTTCTGATGATGGGCCCGATGAAGTTCAGGTCAGCTTCCTCGCTGCCGCAGATCTTGGCGCCCAGGCGGATGATCCTGCCCTCGTCATCGGTCACCGCCTTCATCAGGAAGGGGTCGTTGCTGATCATATTGTAGAAATTCGGCGTGTCCACCGCGTTGATGTCGTCCGTGTAATCATACAGGACGCCGTCCGCGTAAGCCACCTCCACGCCGCCGGGATAGAACCTGTCGATGCCGCGGCAGAAGATCATGTCGGGCAGCTTGGTATCCGACATCATGATGCTGAAGTTCTCGCTCTCCTGCCCTACAGGCGGGTGCACGAACTCAAAGTTCACGTTGAACTTCTCCTCCAAGGCCTTGATGGCCTCATAGTCGCCCATATCGGTGGATACCGCGCCCGAGTTCTCGGTGGTCATGGCGAACCAGATGCTGATGGTCTCGCCGCCTAAGTCGGGATAGCCGTTCTCGTCCCTGGGGTACTTGGCCTCCCCCTGGGCGCTGCCGCCTTCCTCGCCGCCTTCCTCTGTCTCTTCGGAAGACTCCTCCGGCGCTTCCTCGGAGCCGCTCTCCTCAGGTGCCTGGGAAGACTCTTCCTTTTTGCTCTCGGAAGATCCGCCGCTGCCGGAATCCCCTGAGCCGCCACAGCCTGCCAGAAGGCCGGCCGTCAATGCCGTCATCAGCAGTAAGGAAATAACTTTTTTGCTCTTCATTTCACATCCTCCTTTTTCTTGCGCTACGTTGACTTCGTGCGCAAGCACATTATAATTGACGAAGGATGCATTTGTATATAACGATTATTTGTGTAAAAATATCACTTTTTCAACACTCTTTACTAATTGGCTTGTACTGTTTTTTCTGCCTTATGTTCATTTTCTGATATCATATATTCATTTTGTGCCATGCTTTGGGGGACGGATCAGATTTTTTCTCTGTATTGTCCCGGCGTCATGTCCTCTATCTTCTTGAACACGCGGATGAAAGCCGACACATTGTAGAAGCCCGTCCTGTCCGCCACCTCCTTCACCCGGATGGAGGGATTGGCCTTCATCAGGGTCTTGGCCTCGTCGATCCGGCAGCGGTGGATGTAATCCAGAAGCCCCACCCCCATCTGCTGCTTGAAGAACCGGGACAGATGGGATGCGGACACCTCAAAGGCGTCAGCCAGCCCGGCCACGGACAGCTCCGGATTGGATATCTGTTCCCGCACGTATCCGATGACCCTGTCGATGCGCAGGCTCCCCTCGGAATCCGTGCGCTCCTGCTCTATCTCCTGCCTGGCCTTCTCCTCCAGCTTCCGGCGCAGCTGCCCATAGCCCTCGTGCAGCCGGGCCAGCCCGTCCAGCCCCTGGCTCACATGCCCCTCGCAGCAGATCCCCTCCTGCACCTCCATCTCCTCCAGGATAGCCGCATTGTCCCTGCAGATCCTGTCGCGGAACTCCTCCGCGTCCCTGCCCTCTCCGTTCAGGACAGCGATGCATCCATTGTGCTCCTCCACGATATAGAAGCGGGACACATATTCCATCTTCTCTTCCATGTAGGCGCTGAGGGAATTCTCCAGCATCTCCACGCCGTCCTCCCCGGCCATCCCGAAAAGCCCCTCCTCCGATGTCTCGGCCATCTCGTAGAGGGCCACCACGAACCAGGGGGCATCCAGCCCCAGGCCATAGAGCCTCCCGCCCTCCTCTATGCTCTCCCGGTAGGGGATCCTGCCGTACAGGATCTTCTCCAGGTATACCTTCTTGTAGTCCTCCTCGTACCGCTTCACCGCGCTCTGCAGCTTCTGGTTCCTGGAGATGTAGTCGTTGATGTGCCGCTCCATCTTGTCATAGTCCTCAGGCACCTCCCTGTCCCCGTCCGCCTGGAGCAGGCCGAAGATCCGCTTGATCGGGCCGTAGTTGCGGTTGGTCGTCACCAGGCACAGCACGACGGAAATGGCGGCGCAGAGGAGCAGGGCCACCACGGAATAGACTCTGATGAAGGCGAAGGAAGAGTGCAGTATGTCCTTCGGCGAGGCATAGACGAAGGTCAATCCGTATTTGCTGGAGTACCTGACCCTGACCTCATAGGTGATGCCGTCATAGTGGATGGTCTCCCCGTCCTTCCAGCCCACCGCCTGGAGCATCTCCGAAAGCCCCTCCTGGACATAGGCATCGAAGCTCGCGCCCACGACTCCGTTGGCGCTGTAGATCAGTATCCTGTCATGCTTCTCCAGCTGCAGATTGGAAGCCAGGCGGTCCATGTACTCATTCTGCATCTCCACGGCAATGGCCACGGGCGCGTCCTGGCTCCCGCTGTTCTGGATGCTGCTGACGATAAGGTTGCGGCGCTCCGCCCCCTTTCCCCTAAGCTGTACCGCGTTCCCGTTCCATTTGCCCTTCAGCGCCTCCTGCCACTCCTCGAAAGAGGTCTCGTAGTTCTGCCCATGGAAGTAATCGCTTTCTGCCCCCCCGGTGACGGAGAACACCATTTCATACTGCGGAAAATAGAGATAGGCCGTCTCAAGGTTGGTGCCCACCAGCACCTTGCTCATATATTTGTGGATCTGGTATTCCGTCCAGTAGTCCCGCTGCTTGGATTTGGCGTAGGAGACGATCAGCTCCGAGTTCTTCACCCGGTTGATCAGCTGGTACGCCGACCAGAACTCCTGGTTCACCTCCCCGGTGAGCTGCTCCAGCGCCACGCCCCGAAAGCCCTCGGCCTCCTCTTCCAGGTTCATGATGAACGCGGCCGCCAGGATGATGCTGATCAGCATCGGCAGCAGCAGGATATACAGCGCCGACTTAAGCAGAGACATGAATACCTTTGAATTCGGCTCCACCCGCAAGTTCACTCTCTTTCCCATCCTGTCCCCCCATGAAATCCGGCAGGGCCTCCCCTCCCCGCCATGTCCAAGTACCAAAAAGAAGGCTTCCTGGGAAGCCCTTAAAAAAGCCTGTCTATCACGTCCTGCACCGTCTTCACGCCTATGATCTCCATCCCGCCGCCCCGGCCGCATTCCTCCGCGCACACGGTGGGCAGGAGGCAGATCTCGAAGCCCAGCTTCTCCGCCTCCGCCACCCGCTGCTTCGCCATGCTCACCCCTCTGACCTCGCCGCTTAAGCCCACCTCCCCGAAGGCCACCAGCTTCGGGCTTAAGACCCTGTTGTGGAAGCTAGACAGTATGGCTATCACTATCCCCAGGTCCATGGCCGGCTCCAGCACCTTCAGGCCGCCGGTGATGTTCACATAGGCATCGCAGGGCGCGAGCTGCACGCCGGAGCGCTTCTCCAGCACCGCCATCAGAAGGTTCACCCTGTTGAAGTCCGTCCCCGTGGTCTGCCTGCGGGGGATGCCGAAATTGCTGTGGCACACCAGCGCCTGGATCTCCACCAGAAGCGGCCTGGTGCCCTCGCAGGTGGCCGCCACCACGGAGCCGCTGGCGTTCTCCGGCCTGCCGTTCAGCATGTACTCCGAGGCGTTGGGCACCTCCACCAGACCCGTCTGGCGCATCTCGAAGACGCCGATCTCATTGGTGGAGCCGAAGCGGTTCTTCACCCCCCGCAGGATGCGGTAGGAGGCATGTCCGTCCCCCTCGAAGTACAGCACAGCGTCCACCATGTGCTCCAGCACCCTGGGGCCTGCCACCGTGCCCTCCTTGGTCACATGGCCCACGATGAGCACCGACACCCCCAGGCCCTTGGCAAGCTGCAGCAGGACTGCCGTGGATTCCCTTACCTGGGACACGCTGCCCGGGGCGGAGGACACGCTCTCGTTGTACATGGTCTGGATGGAATCGATGACCACCGCCTCCGGCGGCTGGGAGCGGATGATCTCCGCTATGTCCGCCAGGTTCGTCTCGCACAGCAGCAGCATCTTCTCGGAGAATTCGCCGATCCGGTCCGCCCGCATCTTGATCTGGACCAAGGACTCTTCGCCCGATATGTAGAGCACCGTCCTGCCCTGCCTGGACAGGTTGCGGCAGACCTGCAGGAGGAGGGTGGATTTCCCGATTCCCGGGTCTCCTCCCACCAGCGTCAGCGACCCCTGCACGATGCCGCCCCCCAGGACCCTGTCCAGCTCTCCGATGCCGGTGACCAGCCTGTCCTCCTCTCGGACAGTGACCTGGGACAATACAGTGGGGGCGGCCCTGCGCAGCCTGTCGGCAGACGCGCCGAAGCCGCCCCCATGGGGGGCCCTGCCAGCGGGCCCCTCCACAAAAGTATTCCATTCCCTGCAGCCGGGGCACTGCCCCATCCATTTGGCGGATTCGTACCCGCAGCTGCTGCAGAAAAAAACATTGGATGTCTTCGCCTTTGCCATATCCCTTCCGCGCCTTTAGATCTGCACGATCTTCACGGGAACCTCGCCCGCCGTCTCCAGCTCCACGCTTAAGGACAGCTTGCCGCCGAAATGCGTCTTGATGGCCCCGATGCTCTCTCCGCCTACGAAGACCTCATAGGCAGTATCGTCCGACAGACCTACGGTAATCTGGGCGTCCTCGTCCCCCTCTACCACGAATTCCACGCCGTCCGGCTTTTCCGTGAATTCCAGGACGCTGGTGCCCGGCACGGATTCATAGAGGAAGGAGCCGTTCTTCTCCAGCTTGGTGATCTCCCTGTAAGTCTTCACCTTCAGCAGATCCCCCGCATGCTGATAGTCCTCCACCTTGGCCTTCTTCTCCAGTTTATGATTGCCGAAACTGATAGCGCCGTCCGATTCGCTGCGAATCAACTCCTCCACCACTGCCATGTCTAAACCCTCCTGCATTTTATCGTATTCTGTCTCGATCCACCGCTCCCCCGCAGGGAGCCGCGAACAGCTTCTTAATCTTAGTATAATATAATCCGCTGTCTTTTTCTACAAGATTTTTCAGAAATTTTTACACCTTAACTGTAAAGCACACCTTCCCGTTCTTGAAGCCGGCGGACACCGCGTCTCCCGGCTGCACCCGCTTCAAGAGGATCTCCTCCGCCAGCGCGTCCTCCACCACGGACTGGATGGCCCGCTTCAAAGGCCTTGCGCCCATCTTGGCATCGGAATACTTCTCCACCAGATGCTCCTTCAAGGCGTTCGTCAATGTCAGCCGGATGTCCATCTGGGCCTGGCACCGGTCGTGGAGGTTGGCGGAGAGCAGCCCTACGATCTCCTTCATGTCCGCCTGGTTCAGCTGATGGAAGACGATGATGTCGTCTATCCGGTTGATGAACTCCGGCTTGAAGCTGCGCTTCACCTCTTCCATGACCCCGGCCTTCATGCGCTCATAGTCCCGCTTCGCGTCGCTGACGGCAGCGAAGCCCAGGTTCTTGGGGTCCACGATCCGCTGGGCCCCGGCATTGGAGGTCATGATCAGCACGGTGTTCTTGAAGCTCACCTTCCTGCCCTTGGAATCCGTGATATGGCCGTCGTCCAGGATCTGCAGCAGGATATTGAACACGTCCGGATGGGCCTTCTCGATCTCGTCGAAGAGCACCACGGAATAGGGGTTGCGCCTGACCTTCTCGGAGAGCTGCCCTCCCTCGTCAAAGCCCACGTAGCCCGGCGGGGAGCCTATCATCTTGGACACGGAGTGCCCCTCCATGTACTCGGACATGTCCACCCGGATGATCGCGTCCTCCGTGCCGAACATGGCCTCCGCCAGGGCCTTGGACAGCTCTGTCTTGCCCACGCCGGTGGGGCCCAGGAACAGGAAGGAGCCGATGGGGCGCTTGGGGTCCTTCAAGCCCACCCGGCCTCTGCGCATGGCCCTGGCCACGGCCACCACCGCCTCCTCCTGGCCGATGACCCGCCTGTGAAGGATGCTCTCCAGCTTCAATAGCCTGTCGCTCTCCTTCTGGGCCAGCTTCTGCACCGGTATCTTGGTCCACATGGCCACCACTTCCGCGATCTCGTCCTCGCCGATGGCATATTTCTTATTGCCGTCCTGGCTCTCCATGCGCTTCTTGGCACGCTGGAACTTCTTGACCAGCTCATCCTGCTTGTTCTTGATCTCCACCGCCTGGGAGAAGGCCTCCATGCGGATGGAGCGCTCGATCTGCTGGTCCATCTTTTTGATCTCCTCCAGAAGGTCCTTCTGCTTATCCGGCATGTCCACGGACCTCAGCCTGGCGCTGGCCGCGGCCTCGTCTATCAGGTCGATGGCCTTGTCCGGCAGGTTCCTGTCGTTGATGTAGCGGTTGGAAAGCCGTACCGCCGCGTTCACGGCCTCCGGCGTGATCGTCACCTTGTGGTGCTCCTCGTATTTCCCCTTGATGCCCTCCAGGATGCGGATGGCCTCCTCCTCCGTGGGCTCCTCCACGTTCACCGGCTGGAACCGCCTCTCCAAGGCGGCGTCCTTCTCGATATATTTCCGGTACTCCACGATGGTGGTGGCGCCGATCATCTGCAGCTCGCCCCTGGCCAGGGAGGGCTTGAGGATATTGGAGGCATCGATCGCCCCCTCCGCGCCGCCGGCGCCGATCAGGGTATGCAGCTCATCCATGAACAGGATGACATTCCCGTCTTCAATCACCTCCCGGATGACCCGCTTGATGCGCTCCTCGAATTCGCCCCGGTACTTGCTCCCCGCCACCATGCCGGAGAGGTCCAGGGTCAGGAGCCGCTTGCCCCGGACCGTGGCGGGAACCTTCCCCTCCACGATGCGCTGGGCCAGGCCCTCCACCACGGCGGTCTTGCCCACGCCCGGCTCTCCGATCAGGCAGGGGTTGTTCTTGCTGCGGCGGCTCAGGATCTGGATCAGCCGGCGGATTTCGTCCTCCCTGCCGATGACGGGATCCAGCTGCCCCTCCCTAGCCAGGTCCGTGAGGTCCCTGCTGTACTGGTCCAGGGTGGATGGGCGGCCTCTGCCGGACATGCGCCTGCCCAGGTCCTCCTTATAGAGATTTCCGTCCTGTCCCATGGCGATCAGCGTATCCGCGTACAGCTTCTGGATATTGGCCCCGATGGTGTTCAGAAGCCGTACCGCCACGTTCTCGCCCTCCCGGATGATGGCCAGCAGCAGATGCTCCGTGCCGGTCTCCTTCTGGCCGAACCGCTCCGCCTGCCTGTGGGCCTCCTCCAGGATCTTCCTGGCCCTGGGGGAATAGCCGCCCCGCTCCTTCAATCCTACGCCGCCGTCGAAGGCGATCAGCTCCCTAATCATGTCCAGGACCTGCTGCAGCTCCACATGATTGTCCGTCAGGACCCTGTGCGCCACGCCGGTCTGCTCCTTCAAAAGGCCCGCAAGGATGTGCTCTGTCCCCACATACCCCTGCTTTAAGCGGCTGGCAAATTTGGACGCGTGAGCCAATGCCTCCTGCGCCCTGTCTGTAAACTGTGAACCCATATTACTCCTCTTTTCCGCTCTTCATTTATGCGTAATCCTCGTAGATCTCCTCTATCAATTCATGAATCTCTTCCTTTGAGATGTTCTTGCAGCTTCCTTTCGCCAAAATCACCTGCAGCTCCTTCTTCAGTGCCTCAAGCGTCTCCACGCGGTCCACGTCTATGGCGATCACCGCGCCCCTCCTGCGGTCCACCTTCACGTACCCCTCCTGCTTCAAGACGGTGTACGCCTTGTTCACCGTGTGCATATTGATTCCGATGGAATCCGCCAGCTGACGGACGCTGGGCAGCGGATCCCCCTCCCTGAAACGCGAGGTGGCTATGCCCATGATAATCTGGTTGCACAGCTGCAGATACAATGCCTCCTCACTGTTGAAATCGATTTCAATGATCATGAACGCCTCCTTACGCCCCAATGCCTTCCATTTCTCCGTTTATCATAAAGCAGCCACAGGGCGCTGTCAACTAAAGAAAAATGAAATTTTAGGAAAACAGGGAGTACCCTTTCGGAATATTCCCTGTTCCTGCGTCTTCTATAACATTGCTTATTCGTCTTTCCCGTCATAATTCAGGAATTCGAAATCAAACTCGTCGTCATCCGCCATGAAATTCTTCGGCTGGGCCTTCTGGCCGCCCTGGCCCGGGCGGGCTCCCTGGGGCGCTCTGCCAGACGTCCCCTCCGGCCTCCTTTGGGCCCCTGCGGGACGCTGGCCCTGGGCCCCTCCCGGACGCGGGGTTCCTGCGGCGCCGCGCTGGTCCCCTCCGACGCTGCGCTGGCCCTGGGCCCCTGCC
>CAMTBF010000133.1 GCA_947068385.1 uncultured Lachnospiraceae bacterium | reverse complement strand
TGGAGGACATCTACAGGGAGGCCTTCGGCATGGAGGACAAGATGCTCCAGTCCATGAAAGCGGACGTGGAGGAGAAGTTCAAGATTTCCCAGGAGGCCTTTCAGGGCGCGCCCCAGGAGGACATGGATTTCCTGCACAAATTCGCCTTCATCTGCATGCTGGGCTTCGACGTGTACCTGAAGAAGCTGATGATAGAGAAGATGATAGACGAGCTGGCGGCCGACAGGCAGGGAAAGAAGAAGGCCCATAAGGCCGAGGACGAGCAGAGCGGGAAGAATCCCTGACCGGAGGAAAAAGTGTAACAGGGACAGGCGCTCCCTCATATGATACCTTATCAAACCATATGGAGGTAGCTATGAGGAAGTTCTCGATAAAGAAGGCAGGGGCCGTCTGCCTGGCCGTCCTGACGGCAGTGGCGGCCATGACCGGCTGCGGCACGGGCAGCCCGGACAAGGCGAAGGAGGGTAAGACGAAGGTAGTGCTCAACGAGGTGGCGCATTCCATTTTCTATGCGCCTATGTACGTGGCCATCGAGGAGGGCTATTTCGAGGAGGCCGGCATCGAGCTGAGCCTGGTGACCGGATTCGGGGCCGACAAGACCATGACGGCAGTGCTCACCGGCGAGGCGGACATCGGCTTCATGGGCAGCGAGAGCACCATATACACTTACGTGGGAGGGACCGAGGACTATGTGGTGAACTTCGCCCAGCTGACCCAGCGGGCGGGGAATTTCCTGGTGTCCAGGGAGCCCATGGAAGATTTCTCCTGGGATATGCTCAAGGGCAGGGACGTGCTGGGCGGCAGGGCCGGCGGTATGCCCCAGATGGTCTTCGAGTATATCCTGCGCAAGAACGGCATCGACCCGGCCACGGAGGTGAACATCGACCAGAGCATCGACTTCGGCTCCACGGCAGCGGCATTCTCCGGCGGGCAGGGGGACTTCACCGTGGAATTCGAGCCTCACGCCACCTCCCTGGAGCAGAAGGGCGAAGGCTATGTAGTCGCATCCCTGGGGGAGGACTCCGGTTATGTGCCCTACACCTCCTTCTCCGCCAAGAAGAGCTATCTGGAGAAGAACAAAGATACGGTGCAGGCCTTCACGGACGCGCTGCAGAAAGGCATGGACTACGTGCAGAACCATTCGCCCGAGGAGATCGCAAAGGCCATCTCGCCCCAGTTCCCAGAGACGGACATGGAGACCCTGACCACCATCGTGGACAGATACTATCGGCAGGATACCTGGAAGGAGGACCTGGTTTTTGAGGAGGACGCCTTCTCGCTGCTCCAGAACATCCTCCAGGACGCGGGCGTGCTGGAGAAGCAGGTGCCCTACGGAGACCTGGTGACGAAGGATTTCGCCAAAAAGGCGGCGGAATAGCTCAGGGCATGAAGACAAGAGGGATGTCTTTCCGTATAAAATGATACGGAGAGACGTTCCTTTTTCCGCAGGCGGCGGAAATCTACGGAACCGAAACGCCATGCTCTACTGCTTCAGGCGGATGTTCTTCATGGCCCAGATGCGCAGGGCGTTGGCGTTGTTGCTGATCTTCTGGAGGGAGTCCAGTATCTTCTGGAAGGCGGGGCGCTCGTTCTCCTCGATGACGCCGTCCTCGGAGATGGCGATCAGGGAGGCCCGCAGGGCGTCGATGTCCTTCAGGGAACCCAGGACCTTCAGCGCCAGCCTGTCGAAGTCGTCGATCGTGACCTCCGACACGCTGTTGCGGCCGATGGGGCATTCCCTGGCGCAGTAGGAGTTGCACAGCTCCGGCGTGTTGTAGGCCTCCGCCATGGCCTTCACTTCCTCCGGGTAGGGAGGGATGGTGTCCAGCTCGATGCGGGCCAGCCTGGTGCGGTCTATGCCTATGATTTCAGCCGCCTTCTCCCGGCTGGAGAAGTCCGGGTTCCCCTCCGCGGCCTGGGAACGTGCCAGGTAATACATGTTATCGGCGGCTTTCGTAGCTTTTTTGCCCATATCAGATCTCTTCTTTCTATTGTATAGTATTGGTATCGCATGACAGGTATATTCCTTTAGTTTATTCGAAAATCTTCCATTTGTAAAGATTATTTCTCGAAAGCGGTTGAGGGAACGGGGAAAATTTGATAGAATGGAAGGAGGATCGGATCCCTGAGGGACAATGCGAAAATAAAATGGAAGCGGAGGATGAGAAAATGGGTTTGATAAAAGCGGCAAAGGACGCCGTCAGCTCCATGCTGGCGGATCAGTGGAGGGAGTATTTCTACTGCGATTCCCTCTCCAACGACATATTGGCGGCCAAGGGCAGGAGGCGCCAGGGCGGAGGCCGGAACAGCAACAAGGGAGGGGACAACATCATCTCCAACGGCTCCATCATCGCCGTCAACGAGGGGCAGTGCATGATGATCGTGGAGCAGGGCGGCATCGCGGAGTTCTGCGCGGAGGCCGGGGAGTTCGTCTATGACAACTCCACGGAGCCCAGCCTGTTCTACGGAGACCTGGGGGAGAACTTGAAGGGCACCTTCCAGGCGATCGGCAAGCGCTTCAGCTTCGGCGGAGGCGCGGGCAAGGACCAGAGGGTCTATTTCTTCAATACCAAGGAGATCATGGACAACCGCTACGGCACGGCCACGCCCATCCCCTTCCGCTACATAGACGACAACATCGGCCTGGACATGGACGTGACCATCCGGTGCAACGGCTCCTATTCCTTCCGGATCGTGGATCCCCTGCTTTTTTACACAAATGTATGCGGGAACGTGCCCGATGTCTATAACCGCAGCGAGATAGTAAACCAGATGAAGTCCGAGCTGATGACCGCCATGCAGCCTGCCTTGGGCAAGATCAGCAGCCTGCGGGTCAGGGTGTCCGACATCCCCAGCCATGTGATGGAGCTGGTGGATGCGGTGAACGCCCAGCTGTCGGTGAAATGGGAGAAGACCCGGGGCATCGTGGTGGTGAGCATGACCATGAACCCGCCCTCCATGCCGGAGGAGACGGCGAAGCGGATCAGCGACCTGCAGAGCAGCGCGGTGATGCGCAATCCCAACATGGCCGCTGCCACGCTGGTGGGGGCCCAGGCGGACGCCATGCGGGCGGCGGCTTCCAACACGGCCACCGGGCCCATGATGGCCTTCGCGGGCATGAACATGGCTAGCGCGGCCGGGGGCATGGATGCCAATTCCCTGTTCGCCATGGGAGCGGCCCAGAACCAGGCGGCCAGAAGCCAGGCGGCGAACCCTGCCGCCGGGCGCGGGGGAAGCGGGGCGCCGGTGCCGGGCTGGACCTGCAAATGCGGCCATACGGACAACCGCGGCAAGTTCTGCATGGAATGCGGCAGCCCCAAGCCCTCGGACGCAGGCTGGACCTGCAGCTGCGGGGCGGTGAACCAGGGGAAGTTCTGTACCGACTGCGGCGCGAAGAAGCCGGAGGGCGCGCCTCTCTATCGGTGCGACAAATGCGGATGGGAGCCTGAAGACCCTGCGCATCCGCCGAAGTTCTGCCCGGAGTGCGGAGATGTCTTCAACGAGGATGACAGGATATAAAGTGAGCGGAAGCTTATTTCGGGAACGCTGCCTTGAACAAGCGGCGTTCCTTTTTGCCCTGGCGGCGATGGCCGATCGGGAATTCCTGCGCGGAATGGAAATGAGGGAGTGAAAATGGGTTTACTGGATACACTGAACAAGGAGCAGAGGCAGGCGGCGTCCACGGTGGACGGGCCGCTTCTGGTGATAGCGGGGGCGGGCAGCGGAAAGACAAGGGTGTTGACCCACAGGATCGCCTATCTGATAGAAGAGATGGGCGTAAAGCCCTGGAACATCCTGGCGATCACCTTTACCAACAAGGCGGCGGGGGAGATGCGGGAGAGGGTGGACAAGCTGGTGGGCTTCGGCGCGGACCAGATATGGGTCTCCACCTTCCACTCCGCCTGCGTGCGCATCCTGCGCCGCCATATCGACAGGCTGGGCTATGACAACAGCTTCACCATCTACGACAGCGACGACCAGAAGACGGTGATGAAGGCGGTCATCAAGCGGCTGGAGCTGGATCCGAAGATGTACAAGGAGCGGGCTCTGCTCGGCGCGGTCTCCTCCGCCAAGAACGAGCTGGTGAGCGTCAGCCAGTACGAGCTGGAGGCCGCCGGGGATTATGATTATATGAAGAAGGTCTATGCAAAGGCCTACAGGGAGTACCAGGAGACCCTGCAGGCCAACAACGCGCTGGACTTCGACGACATCATCGTGAAGACCGTGGAGCTGTTCAAGACCTGCCCCGAGGTGCTGGACTCCTATCAGGAGCGGTTCCAGTATATCATGGTGGACGAGTATCAGGACACCAACACGGCGCAGTTCGAGCTCGTGGGCGCATTGGCGAAAAAATACCGGAACCTGTGCGTGGTGGGGGACGACGACCAGAGCATCTATAAGTTCCGGGGGGCCAACATCCGCAACATCCTGGACTTCGAGGAGCATTTCCCGGAGGCGGTGACCATCAAGCTGGAGCAGAACTACCGCTCCACCCAGTCCATCCTGGATGCGGCCAATGCCGTGATTGGCAACAATGTGGGCAGAAAGGCCAAGGCCCTGTGGACTGCCAGGGAAGGCGGGGCCAAGGTGCGCCTGCGCCAGTTCGATACGGCTTACGAGGAGGCGGAGTTCATCGCCCAGGACGTGGCCAGGCGGGTGGCAAAGCAGGGCGCCAGGTACAGGGACTGCGCGGTGCTCTACCGCACCAACGCCCAGGCCCGTCTCCTGGAGGAGCGCATGATCATGGAGGGCGTGCCATATAATGTGGTAGGAGGTACGAACTTCTATTCCAGAATGGAGATCAAGGACATCCTGGCCTATCTGAAGACCATAGAGAGCGGCCGGGACGAGGTGGCCGTCAGGCGCGTCCTCAACGTGCCCAGGCGGGGCATCGGCAACGCTACCTTAGAGAAGCTGGAGGACTACGCCCAGCTCCACGGCATCGGGTTCTACCAGGCCCTGGAGCAGGCGGACGAGATCATGAGCCTGGGCAAGGCCTCCGCCAAGATACGCCCCTTCGTGAGCCTGATCCAGGGGCTGCGCAGGGAGCGGGAGGAGAAGACCATCGCGGAGCTGATACGGACCATCGTGGAAAGAATCGATTACGCGGGGTATCTTGCGGACTACGACGACGAGGGCGGCGATGACAGGATAGCCAATGTGGACGAACTGGTCTCAAAGGCGGTGCTCTACACGGAGAGCCATGAGGAGCCCACGCTGACGGAGTTCCTGGAGGAGGTGGCCCTGGTGGCGGACATCGACAATGTGGACGGGGACGACGACAGGGTCCTGCTGATGACCCTGCACTCCGCCAAGGGGCTGGAATTCCCCGATGTGTACCTGGCGGGGATGGAGGACGGATTGTTCCCGGGGTACCTGACCATCAATTCCGAAGACCCTGCGGATCTGGAGGAGGAGCGGCGGCTGGCCTATGTGGGCATCACCAGGGCCATGGACGAGCTGACATTGACCTGCGCCAGGATGCGCATGGTCCGGGGGGAGACCCAGTACAATGGGGTGAGCCGCTTCGTGGGGGAGATCCCGGCGCAGCTTCTGGACAGCAATGGGGCCGGGCCCAGGCGCTGGATTCAGAAGCAGAAGGAGGAGGCGGACGCTTTCGTGATCCCGGACGAGGACGCTTTTCTGGAGAGGAGCAGGGAGCGGGCGCGGAGCGCCGGTGCCACAGGAGCCGGGAATGGCGGCATGGGAGGCGCCGGTGGCTCCCAGACGGCCTTTGGCCGCCCCAAGGCCATCATACGTCCCAAGACCACGCCCAAGGCGGATAAGCCCTATATCGCAAAGGGAATCGGCAGCCTGAACCAGCTGGCGGGCATATCCAAGGGGATTCATCAGGCCCCGGAAGCGCTCTCCTATGGCGTGGGGGACCGGGTGTCCCATGTAAAGTACGGGGAGGGGAGTGTGCTGAAGATCGACAGGGAGCCCAGGGACTACAAGGTGACAGTAGAGTTCGACAAGGCCGGGCAGAAAATCATGTACGCTTCTTTCGCAAAATTGAAAAGGTTATAGTATTTTTCCAATGAATATGATATAATAGGTTTTGAGCAATGGAAAATGCGCAGCAGTTTCTGTTGTAGGCTTTGGACAATAGAAAATAAAGGGCAGTCAATCTGCCGAGACGGAGGTAATCTTATGAACAGGCTTGAGAATTTGATTGATATCGCCAGGCTGAATGAACTGCTTGGAAAGAAGGAAGAGGAGAAGAAGGAGTGGAACGTGGTGATATGCGTCCTGGCCGTGCTGGGCGCCATCGCGGCAGTGGCCGGCATCGCCTACGCGGTGTACCGCTACCTGAATCCCCGCTATCTGGATGACTTCGAGGACGAGTTCGAAGACGAAGAGGACGACGAGGAAGCGGAAGACGACGAGGACTTCTTCGTAGACGAGGGAGAGAACTGAGCAGATGAAAAAAGGACAGGTATATGAAGCCACGGTGGAGCGGGTGGACTTCCCCTGCAAGGGCATCGCCAGGACGGCAGATGGCCCCGTCACCGTAAAGAACAGCCTGCCCGGCCAGAAGATCAAGCTCATTGTCAGCAAAACGAGAAACGGGAAGGCGGAGGGCCGTCTGCTGGAGGTGATGGAGAAGTCGCCTCTGGAGACAGCCAGTCCGTGTTCCCATTTTGGCGTGTGCGGAGGCTGCGCGTATCTGTCCCTGCCCTATGAGGAGCAGCTTAAGGTCAAGGAGGGGCAGGTGAAGCGCCTGCTGGACGCCTGCCTGCAGGGGCAGGAGAGCGGATGGCAGTGGGAGGGCATCAAGGCAAGCCCTGTGGCCTATGGGTATCGCAACAAGATGGAGTTCTCCTTCGGGGATGAGGAAAAGGACGGCCCGCTGTCTCTGGGGATGCACAAGCGAGGCAGCTTCTATGATGTGGTGACCGTAGAGGACTGCCGGATCGTGGACAGGGATTTCCGGCTGATATTGAAGACGGCGCTGGAGTACTTCGCGGGGCATCCGGCTCCGCATAGGGTGACCTATTTCCACAGGATGCGCCATGAGGGGTATCTGAGGCATCTGCTGGTGCGCAAGGCGGCCCGGACAGGGGAGATATTGGTGGCGCTGGTGACCACCTCGCAGGATCCCTGGGGGGATTGTGGGGCCCCGGAGGAAGCCGCGGCGGGCGCTCCAGGGGAAGCGGAACGGCAGCTGATAGAGGGATTTCAGGAAAAGCTGCTGGATCTGGAGCGCAATGGCAGCCTGGAAGGGCGGTTCGCGGGAATCCTCCATATCGTCAACGACTCCCAGGCGGACGTGGTGCGCAGCGACCGAACGGACATCCTCTACGGACAGGACTATTTCTATGAGGAGCTTTTAGGGCTCCGATTCAAGGTGTCCGTTTTCTCGTTCTTCCAGACCAACTCCTACAGCGCGGAGGTGCTCTACGAGACGGCCCGGTCTTATATCGGAGATTTGGGCAGCGGCTCTTTGGACGGGACGCCGGACAAGGTGGTGTACGACCTGTACAGCGGCACGGGGACGATTGCGCAGCTGATGGCCGCGGCGGCGGGCAGGGTGATCGGCGTGGAGATCGTGGAGGAGGCCGTGCTGGCGGCCCGGAAGAACGCGGAGATGAACGGGCTTACGAACTGCGAGTTCATTGCAGGGGACGTGCTGAAGGTGCTGGACGGGATCCCGGAGAAGCCGGATTTCATCATCCTGGATCCGCCACGGGACGGGGTCCATCCCAAGGCCCTGGGGAAGATTATTTCCTATGGCGTGGATAGGATTCTGTACATATCCTGTAAGCCTACAAGCCTGGTGCGGGATCTGGCTGTGTTCCTGGAGCATGGATACGCGGTGGAGCGGGCGGTGGCCGTAGATCAGTTTCCCTGGACCGGGAATATAGAGACAGTGTGCCTTCTTAGGCAACAAAAAAGCTGATACAAAGGTACGAATTCCGTGCAAATGCAGACGGCGGAACATTGGTGACAGGTATCAGCGATGAGAAACATATGCCGGAAGAATCTAAGGAGGGCAGCAGATGTATCTAAAACACATCACTATAGAGAATTTTAAAGGGCACGCATACTGTGAACTAAAATTAAAGCCAGGATTCAATTTATTGATAGGCGACAACGGAATGGGGAAGACGTCGATTTTGGAGGCTGCTTCGGTTGCCTTGGGAGGCTTTGTTGCCGGAATTGACGATGTATCATCAAAGCACTTTACGGTGGATGAGATTAGAGTATTGGCGACCCCAATGGGAGATGGATCTTTTCACAGACAGCATGAAACGCCGGTGTCAGTGGCGTGCGTGGCTGAATGAGAGGCTGGATGATTCTTCTTACAGGGTGCTGGAGGAGATCGGAAGAGCACACGTCTGA